>NZ_FLUY01001851.1 GCF_900092655.1 Candidatus Thiosymbion oneisti | reverse complement strand
TGCGCTCACCACATCTTACGGCCCTTGCCCAACCTACAAGATCATGTTCTCGGGAGGATTTATACGCGCTCGCCCTGTGGCATCTTTCGTGTCAGCCCGCGTCGGGCGGATCAGGCCAGGGATGGCCGCCATCCGCCGTATGTCAGTCACCTCCGGCGGGTGACGGCGCGCCCACCGCCGCGGCAATCGCGGCGCCTGGCGCACACGCCTGACCCGCCCTACGGGCTATCCGGCTGTTAGGTTGCTTCCCTGTTACTGGCAGTTGAGCGCATCCGTACTAGGCGGCAGTGGTGCCGTCCGGCTCGCCGGCGAGCTCGATGCGCCGGGTTTCCAACCAGGGGTACTCGCCTGCATCTGTTATCAACATCCGTTGTCCATGCCCGAGGAAGAGATCGGCACCGCCTGCCGTCCATTCCGTTCGCCATGCCAGCTTGATGCGGTCGTCCTCACTCGACTCCGACCCTGGGTAACGCGCGGGAATCAGAGCCACCGTCTCGCCCTCGTTGGTCCAGGTGATGTGGGCGGGGGTCCAGACCAGATCCCGCAGATCGGTGGGGGCTTCGAGTACGAGTGCCCGTATGGTGTGAAAGGGAACCAGGTAGTAACGCCCGTTGATGATGGCCTCCAGCACCGGTCCCAGGCGTTGGTCGGCATCCGCGATCCAGGCAAAGGGTTCCCCGTCGATGGTGCCGGCCGTGGCGGGCGCCTGCTCGAAGGCCTGTTCACGCAGCGTCTGGGACTCCTGAACCCGGTCCTGGGCCGCCAGTCGCAGAGCCTCCACCAGCAGCGCCACCCAGGGCTCGGGGGTGCCGAACAGCAAGGGGTCCCGCTGGCCGGAAAAGACCTGGGCGCGGAAGACCTCGCAGCGAAGCGCCTCCCGGTAGGTGTTGACCATGGCCAGATTGGCGCTGTTCAGCTCACCCGCCACATTCAGCTGGGTCAAGGCGCGTTCCCATCGGCCCATCACCGCGAGCAGCTGAAACAGAAAGACCCGCAGCTTGGCGTCGGCGGGATTCTGCTTGATCCGGCCTTGGAGGTCCGCCAGGGCGGCGTGGATGTCGCCCGCCGTCAGTGCTTGCTCGGCATTCATGCATACATCCTCACGCTAGACGAAGAACCACGAATAGACACTAATTCGTGATGGATTCCAGACTGCTGACAATCAGACAGGTACGACCAGACGTTTTGGAGTGCGGCAGCAAGCTATATTGCCACACGGCACAATCTGAGCTTTTGAATTTCCCCCTCACCCCCGCCCTCTCCCGGCGAGGGCGTCGCGAAAGCCCCGCTCCCGGTCTCTGGTTCCCACGCAGCGCATGGGAACGAGAAAAATAAGCATGACTAATGACCATTTGGACCGGCAACTTGGCATTCAGGTTCTAGCCGGTAACCAGAAGAGCCGACAACATGTCGGCGGTCCCAGGGGCCGACAAAATGTCGGCGGTCCCAGGGGCCAACGAAATATCGGTGGTCCCGGGCCGGCTGGGACCGCCGTCTTTCAGACGGCTTACCCACCCAATGACCAGCTGTCGGCAACGGTCAGAGCAGACGCCTTCTGGGCCGCACCAAATAACGCCGGACAGCCGGCAGGTTTAGTTCCCAGGTATACGCATGGTGGACACCGGCCCGATTCTCTGTGCGGCGCGGAGCAACCAGGTTCCCACGCAGCGCGTGGGAACGAGAAAGAACGCCGTTGTGGCCGCTCCAGCGGCCAATGCCTCATGACGCTGGAGCGTCTGGACTTGCTCCCACGCTGGAGCGTGGGAGCCAGAGAGGTGCCTATAACCTGGGCGAAACCGGCCGCGGAGCCTTTACTCACTCCTGCTTGTTAGTCTCGAGATTCCAGGTTCGGTCGGTGGCGGAGCCGGGCTTCCCGGTGTGGTCGATCGGGGTGTACTCCCATTTGATCTTGCCGTAGGCGAGGGACACGTTCTCGAGGGGCTTGGTCTCATCCTCCTTAGTGCCGCCGGGAGCGATCGAAGACACGATAACATCCTCCAGGATGTATTTCATGAAGGTGTGCTTATCGCCCGTAGCCAGGCACAGCTCGATCTCTACCTTGGGGATGTGCTCGCCCTTGGCGCACTTGATGCAGAGATCCGGCGTGGCGTTGTCGATGGTCTTGACGATGCTGAAGTCTTGAAAATCGGCACGGCCCCCGGTCCGGCCCCCGGTCCCACTGGCCCCGGACACGGGCTGGGAAACGCCGTGGTTGAAGCTCAGCACTTCGATCCATTTGTCGTGGGCGTCATCGGTGCTCTCGCCATCGATGCCTTCTATCTTCGCAAACATGTCGACTGCCATGAGTAGTATCCTCCGTATGTGATTGGGCCATCTTGGCCCCGCGCGTCACGCTCGGGTCCGGTGAGTATGCCCGCAAGGCGGCCCGGCCTTGCAGGACACGGATTCAGGTCTTCTGCGACGGCAGCTTGGAGACCAGCCGCAAGGAGACCGTGAGACCCTCGAGCTGGTAGTGGGGCCGCAGAAAGAATTTCGAGGAGTAGTAACCCGGGTTACCCTCCACCTCTTCTACGGTGACTTCGGCCGCCGCCAGGGGCTTGCGTGCCTTGTCATCCTCCGAGGCGGTCCCGGGATTGGGCTCCACATACCGGTTGACCCACTTGTTCAACCATTTCTCCATATCCTCCCGTTCCTTGAAGGAGCCGATCTTGTCCCGCACGATGCACTTCAGATAATGGGCAAACCGGCACACCGCGAACAGGTACGGCAGACGGGCGGAGAGGTTGGCGTTCGCCGTGGCATCCGGGTCGTCGTACTCGAAGGGTTTCTGGAGCGACTGGGCGCCGATGAAGGCGGCGAAGTCGGAGTTCTTCTTGTGGATGAGCGGCATGAAGCCGTTCTTTGCCAGCTCGGCCTCGCGGCGGTCGCTGATGGCGATTTCCGTCGGGCATTTCATGTCCACCCCACCGTCGTCGGTAGGGAAATTGTGGACCGGCAGCCCCTCCACGGCCCCGCCCGATTCCACGCCCCGGATCCGCGAACACCAGCCGTAGAGCTTGAAGGCGCGATTGATGTTTACGGCCATGGCATAGGCGGAGTTGGACCAGGTGTATTTGGTGTGGTCCGCCGCCCCGGTTTCTTCTTCGAAATCGAACTCTTCCACCGGATCCGTCTTGGCTCCATAGGGATAACGGGAAAGAAATCGGGGCAGCGCCAGACCGATGTAGCGCGCGTCGTCGGATTCGCGCAGGGAGCGCCAGGCGGCGTATTCCGGGGTCTGGAAGATCTTGGTCAGATCCCGTGGATTGCTCAATTCCTGCCACGACTGCATTTGGAGGGTCCCTGGGTCCGCCCCGGCGATGAAGGGGGTGTGAGCCGCCGCCGAGACCTGCGACATCAGGCCCAGGAATTCCACATCCATCGGGCTGTGATCGAAGTAGTAGTCCCCCACCAGACACCCGTAGGGCTCACCGCCGAACTGGCCGTATTCTTCTTCGTAGACCTTCTTGAACAGGGGGCTCTGGTCCCAGGCCGTGCCCTTGTATTTCTTGAGGGTCTTGTGGGTCTCCTTCTTGGAGATGTTCATGACCCGGATCTTGAGCATCTCGTCGGTCTCGGTATTGTTCACCAGGTAATGCAGACCGCGCCAGCTGCCCTCTAGCTGTTGAAAGTCGGGATGATGGATGATTTGGTTGACCTGCTCGGTGAGCTTGCGATCGATCTCGGCAATCATCGCCTCGATCGAGCGCACCGCATCCTCGGAGATGAGCGCCGTCTGCGAGAGGGCCTGCTCGGCCAGGGTGTGAACCGCCTGCTCCACCGCCTCTTTGGCGCGGTCGGTCCTCGGCTTGAATTCCTTTTGCAGCAGGGATGCGAACCCATCGGGCTCGATGACCTGGGTCTGGGCTTCGGCTTGGGCTTCGGGACTGAGTTCGGATTCGGCCATGTTACTTGTCCTCTGCGGCTGCCGGCTCTTGTTCCTGCGTTTTCTCCTCCTGGGGCTTGGGCGCCGCGGCGAGGGCTTGCAGCAGTGCCGGGTCCTTCAGGGCATTGGCGATGAGGTCCTCCGCCCCGCTCTTGCCGTCCATAAAGGTAAGAAGATTATCGAGCTGGGTACGGGCCTGAAGCAGCTGGTTCAAGGAGTCTACCTTACGGGCCACCGCCGCGGGCGAGAAGTCGTCCATGCTCTCGAAGGTCAGGGCCACATTTAGATTACCCTCTCCGGTCAGGGTGTTCGGCACCTGGAAGGCAACCCGCGGCTTCATGGATTTGAGCCGTTCCTCGAAGTTATCGACGTCAATCTCCAGAAACTTGCGGTCCGCTACCGGGGCCAGGGGCTCTTCCGACTTGCCCGAGAGATCCGCCAGGACGCCCATCACAAAGGGTAATTGAATGAGCTTCTCCGCCCCATAGAGCTCGACATCGTATTCGATCTGCACCCGGGGTGCGCGATTGCGGGCGATGAATTTTTGGCTGCTTTCTTTGGCCACGGTCAATCTCCCCTCACTTTAAGAATTTTATGGATTATAAAGGCTCGGATCGCTGCCCACCGGGCTTGGTTCCTGGTACAGCAATGCCGAAGTACCGATAACATGGGAATGATTTATTTGCCGCAAATGAACGCGAATGAACGCAAATACACGCAAAGCGGTTGTAACCGGCTCGCCATCAACGACAGCTCTCGATCCCGTTGCAATCATTTGCGTTGATTTGCGTTCATTTGCGGCTAAATCTTCCGTGGGAAGCCTGCTCGCTCAATGTTATCAGTAGTCGAGAGCATGTGTACTAGTCGTCGCCTTCCGGGCCACGGATGGCTTCGATCTGGGCCAAACCGTCGGGGGCGAGATCCTGCACGATGCCGACAAAATCCTTCGTCACCAGGCGTCGTGCCCGCTGCAGCAACAGGGGGACCGGGCTCGAGGGCTCGTTGCGGGCGTAATAATCGCAAATTCGGTCGAGCATCCTTACTACATCTTCGCGGCCAGCTATGGTCGCGGAGCGGTTTCCCCCCATGGACGTTGCCGGCTTGTCACCCGGAGGTAACGTCGCTTCCGTCGGCACACCGTTACCTGTAGATACCGTCGCTTCCAATCCCGCATCGCTGGTGCCCGTCCGCTCCGCGAGTTTGGTTCTCAGCAGGGTATCGGCTTCCGCAAAGAGGTCGCGGATGGGCCTGAGATCAGGCACCTGGGCGACACCGACGTGGTCCGTCACGATCCTTTCGAGCTCGCCCAAGTCACTGACGGCACTCGCGACGGCACTGGCCGTCTCCCGCAGCTGCTCGAGCTCACAGTCCTGAAAGGCCGCATCGACGGATGCCGCATCCAAGGGCGCCTGTTTTCCAGCCGCGGGTTCGGAAGATTCACCCTTGGCGGCTTCGATATCCCTGAGACTTACCGGGCCAAAGGTTCGGGAGTGTACCAAAGGGGTGGTTCGCACCGGCGTGAGTAAGACATCCCGATCGCAAAGATCCAGCAGGGCATTCATCCGTTCGGTCGGATCATTGTCGTCGTCGGTGTCGAGCTGGGGGTGGACATCCTCCCAGTACTCCGCCAGCAACCGACGGATCAAGGTGATCCCGGATGCGAGCCCTGAAAATCCCTCGCGGTGGAGCAGCGCCCGGCAGATCAGGATCCCTGTCCGCAAATCCTTGCTGCGGGAGAGCAGACCCGTCCCCAGCGCAACCGCCTGTTTCCAATCGGGTGGAACCGCGGGGACCACGCTGTCTCCCATCACCCGTTCCGGCTGACCGCTCGCCGCCTCCTTGAGCTGGGTGAAATCGGGGTCGTACTCCGGATCCTTACCAGTCGGATCCGTAGCAGAGACCGGTTCCAAGAGGCTATCGAGATCGAATTCGCTCATCTGATGATCGGTCCTTATGAGTCATCGGAATCATCCGCGCGCCCGGGAAAGCCCGCGCACGGCATTGATCACTGAGGTTTGAGAGGCGGCATCGAACTCGGCCGAATTTCGCATGGGGGTGTCTGGAATGGTCCGTTTTCCGGCCGATGGGTGCCTTCGATCCCTTAAGTCGGGCAGACTTTGAGGCTCTATCTGTAGTCTAGCGCCTGTAATAGCACAAGAAGCCTGGATGGGCAAGAGGATGGAAGGTTCCCAGGGCAACCGAATAACACCCACTGCTAAAAACAAGATCGTGGCCTGGAAGCGAGTCGGTAGGTTGGGCCAAGGGCGTAGGATGATGGTAGGGCGGGTAAGCCAGGGACGGCGCCACCCGCCATATATGCGGTGAGCGCCTGCCGACTGCCCCAGGGATGCCTGCCTGTGCATCCCACACGCAGACAGGTGCCCAACACCCCTGTCGGGCACGCCCAGCGGCCAAAGATGCGGTTCGCCGCTGGCCAAGCGTCCATTGATGCGGTTCGCGTCCCCTCGTGATGCCATCCTGTAAGACCTGCCGCGCTCACCGCATCCTACGTCCATCCTACGCCAGGGTCAGGGATCGAATGCGTATCCTAACAGCTCGATGTCCCGCCTGAAGTGGTGCGCCACCAGTTCGGCGGTCTCGTCACTATAGTAGTCTCGGTAGTCCCGTCCGCGGTCGACCGCCCGGCGTTTGTGGGCCAGGTTCGGCCGCGCGATGCCGATGCGCCCGCAGGCCTCGGTAAAGTCTTCCTCCAGGCGCTCATAGCGTCCGATGAAATCTACCACCAACTCACCGTGCAGATCGATCAGGTAGTCGGTCTGCAGCTCGATAGAGGTATCCAGGTGATACTGATAGGGGCGCTCCGGGTCCAGCTTCCAGCGCAGGAAGTCTTGGAATGTCTCATGGCCCCCGAGGAAATGCGGACGCTCACGGCGGATATGGTAGAAGGAGCTCACCTGCAGGTCCCAGGGATTGCGCACGAAGGCGAATTTGAACAGCTCATCGAAGAACGCCTTCGGCAGCAGCTCCTTGGCGGCGACGATCTTGGCGTGGCGCGGCAGCTTGCCGGCGATGCGGTGACCGCTCAGGCGGCTCAAGCGGCTGCACAGGAACATGGGCCAATACCAGGGATCGCGCCGACGCAAGTGCTGCAGGCTGGCACGCACGCTGGTGCCGCCGGTCTTGGCGATGTGGACGAACAGGAAGCGGTGCTTGACGGAGAGGAACATAATGGTACAGGATTCACAGGATTTTCAAGATTAACAAGATGTTGTAATTGATTATTCAGAAAAATAATCCTGTTAATCCTGAAGATCTTGTTAATCTTGTCCTATTAGCGATTGGCACTAGGATTCAATCAGGCCTCCGTTCGCCGTTCGGCCCGCACGGAATCCAGCGTCGCGCGCAGATCGGCGGCCCGGATGCACGGCCTATTGCTTGATTCCGCTATACAGCGGCGCACCGCCGCCAGGGCCGCGCGATTACAGGCCGTGGCGATCTCCGCAGCGCTCAGTCCGTCGCTTGGGCCCACCAGATCTGCGACCTTCAGGTCCTCGGCCACGGGACGCCGCGCCAGGTGGATGTCCAGGATCTCCCGCCGCGCGGTTGCATCGGGCCACGGCACCTCGAGGATCGCATCGAAGCGCCCGGCCCGGATCGCCGCCGGGTCCAGTCGATCCAGGCGGTTGGTAGCGCCGAGCACCAGGACCCCCTTGAGCTCTTCGATGCCGTCCAGCTCGGTCAGAAATTGGGCCAGCACCCGTTCGCTGACCTGGGATTCGACGGAGACGCCGGAACGGACCGGCAGCAGGGCGTCGATTTCGTCGCAGAACAGGATACAGGGTGCGGTCTGCCGGGCCTTGCGAAACACCTCGCGCACCTCCCGCTCCGACTCGCCGACGAACTTGGACAGGAGGGCCGGTCCCTTGACGGAGATAAAGTTGAGTTGGGTCTCGGTGGCCAGGGCGCGGGCCAACAGCGTCTTGCCGCAGCCGGGCGGACCGGCCAGCAGGATCCCTTTGGGTGGCTCCACCCCGGCCGCGCGGAACAGCTCAGGGCGGGCCAAGGGCCATTGCAGCAGCTCTATCAGGCGTTGCTTGACCGCCGCCAGCCCCCCCACGTCCGTCCAATGCACGGTAGGCACTTCCACGAATACCTCGCGGATGGCCGAGGGTTCCACCTCCCGCAGCGCCGTCTCGAAATCGGCATCCCGGACTTGCAGGTCGCGCAGTAGCTCATAGGGGATCCGCGCCAGCTCGAAATCCACCGCGGGCAGGATGCGACGCAGGCTCGCCATGGCGGCCTCCCGACATAAGGCCTCCAGGTCGGCGCCGACAAAGCCGTGGGTGCGCTCGGCCAGGTCGTCGAGGATCCTCGGGTCGGCCAGCGGCATGCCGCGGCTGTGGACATCGAGGATCTCCCGTCGCTCGGGGCGGCCGGGGACGGGGATGGCGATCTCGCGGTCGAAACGTCCGGGCCGGCGCAGGGCCGGGTCCAGGACCTGGGGCAGATTCGTCGCCGCGATGACAATGATCCGGGCCCGCCGCTTGAGACCGTCCATCAGCGCCAGCAGCTGGGCCACCACCCGCTTCTCCACCTCACCCTGTACCCGCTCGCGCTTGGGGGCGATGGCGTCGATCTCGTCGAGGAACAGGATGGACGGCGCCTTGCTTGCGGCCGCCGCGAACAGCTTGCGCAGCTGCGCCTCGCTCTCGCCGTAGAACTTGTGGATTACCTCCGGACCACTGACAGTGAAGAAGGCGGCGTCCGTCTCGTGGGCGATGGCACGCGCGATCAGGGTCTTGCCGCAGCCGGGCGGTCCGTGCAGCAGCACGCCTTTGGGGGCGGCGATCCCCAGGCGCTCGAAGACCTCCGGGTAGCGCAGCGGTAGCTCGATCATCTCGCGGATGCGCTGGAGCTGGGGTTTCAACCCGGCAACGTCTTCGTAGCTCGGGGCCTGGTCGGTGGTCTCGGTCTGCCGTGCCGCGCCCACCAGCAGTCGGGTCGTGGGGTTGATCACCACCGCCCCCTTGGGTGCGGTGGAGACCACACGGAAGTCGGCCGCCCGGTTGCCGAACAGAGTGGCGCGAATGCGATCCCCCCTCCGGACGGGCAGGCCGTCCAACAGACTGCCGATATAGGGCAGGTCGCGTTCCTGGGGGGTGGTGTCGATAGGCGCCAGCTCCACCTGGCGAGCCGGCTCGCACAGGGTGGCCCGCAGCACCACGGTCTCGCCCAGGGAAACCCCGGCATTGCCGCGGGTCAGCCCGTCGAGCTGTATCTGCGTTTGGCCGCGCGCCTCCTTGTGCGTCGGCAGTACCTTGCACAGGGTCCCGGATTTGCCCGCGACCTCGACGAAATCGCCAATCGCAAGCCCCAGGGTGCGCATATCATCCGGGTCCAGGCGGGCCACCGCCCGGCCCACATCCCGGACGAGGGCCTCGGCGACCTTGAAACCTAAGGAGGTCGCAGATGGATTCGACATGGGGGCAGAGCAAGCACCTATAAATTTTGGCTCTTTATGGATTCCGGACTGCTTTGGAGTGCGCCGGCAAAGCGGCGCGACCGCATCGAACCTCAGCCACGAGGGATACCAGCGGCGTTGGCCGGGAATCCGGACCCTTCGGTTCCACCCGCGCCGCAGCGACGGCGCTTTCCCCTGGCCGCATCACCTTTGCTGGGCACGGATACGTTGCCAAATCCAAAGCGGCGGCAGGATGGTGCCACTTGGCCGACCCCCGGCTTATGCTTAGGGCTGGAGGTTCCGGT
>NZ_FLUY01001867.1 GCF_900092655.1 Candidatus Thiosymbion oneisti | reverse complement strand
CCTGAGATATCCCCACATTATTTCTATCTAAGACAACAAGTTGTAACGTGTAGTTACTGTCGATCTGGACATGCATAGGGTATTGTGGCCCCTGGAAAGTCACCCAACTCCCCAGGAGCCCCC
>NZ_FLUY01000206.1 GCF_900092655.1 Candidatus Thiosymbion oneisti | reverse complement strand
TCATCAGCGACGAAACCTATCATAGCTTTGTCGATTCGGGGATCTTCAAGAAACTTCAGGCAAGCGAACGCTGGATTCTGCCTTATAAACTCAAGAAGAGGATCAGGAATGAGGGTAAAGAAGAAGGCTTAAAGGAGGGTAAGGAGCAAGGGCTTCAGCTTGGGGAGAAAATTGGGAAAGAAGAGGGATTAAAAGAAGGGATTCAGTTTGGAGAAAAGAAAGAAAAAGAAAGGGTTATTGAAATAGCA
>NZ_FLUY01000728.1 GCF_900092655.1 Candidatus Thiosymbion oneisti | reverse complement strand
AATCGATCTTGCAGATTCATAGCTTTCAGGGATGAACCACCCTCCCCAAAATCTTCATGTCTTAAGTGGCAAATCCCG
>NZ_FLUY01001059.1 GCF_900092655.1 Candidatus Thiosymbion oneisti | reverse complement strand
ATCGCCGACATCCTGCAGGCCCGCGGCCAGCTCGATGAGGCCCTGCGCATCCGCACCCAAGAAGAGCTGCCGGTCTATGAGCGCCTCGGCGACGTGCG
>NZ_FLUY01000730.1 GCF_900092655.1 Candidatus Thiosymbion oneisti | reverse complement strand
GCTCGTTCCCACGCTCCAGCGTCACTGCCATTAAGTTAAGGAAAAGCGCAAAAATATGCCGCATACTTCACGTTTTTTCGAGATCATAG
>NZ_FLUY01000691.1 GCF_900092655.1 Candidatus Thiosymbion oneisti | reverse complement strand
AGGGGTGCAGTCATTGAGAAGTCCTAAGGGGATAGGACAGTGTGCAGTCTCAAGTGGCGCTAACCGACTACCCCCCTAGGGTTTTTCCCTAGATTCCTAAAAAATCAATAAGGCTCTTTATGGATTCCGGACTGCTTTGGAGTGCGCCGGCAAAGCGGCGCGCCCGCATCGAACCTCAGCCACGGGGG
>NZ_FLUY01000738.1 GCF_900092655.1 Candidatus Thiosymbion oneisti | reverse complement strand
GGTTGCCGAGCTGCTTGTGCGGGTGGACCTCCTCGTACAGCGTCAAACTGCGCCCACCCACCGGCAGCGACGCACGCAGCAAATGCAACGATTG
>NZ_FLUY01001112.1 GCF_900092655.1 Candidatus Thiosymbion oneisti | reverse complement strand
ATGGATTCCGGACTGCCAAGGATCATGGGAGGGTACCAGCGGACGTTTTGGAGTGCGGCGGCAACCTCGCCTCGATGCTTACCGGAACCTCCAGCCCTGAGCATAAGCCGGGGGTCGGCAAGTGGCACCATCCTGCCGC
>NZ_FLUY01000739.1 GCF_900092655.1 Candidatus Thiosymbion oneisti | reverse complement strand
GCCGAGCCCTTGGTCCTGATTGACTGGTCAGATTTGAAGGCCGATCAATCGTTGCATTTGCTGCGTGCGTCGCTGCCGGTGGGTGGGCGCAGTTTGACGCTGTACGAGGAGGTCCACCCGCA
>NZ_FLUY01000322.1 GCF_900092655.1 Candidatus Thiosymbion oneisti | reverse complement strand
GGACTGCTTTGGAGTGCGCCGGCAAAGCGGCGCGACCGCATCGAACCTCAGCGACGGGGGATACCAGCGGCGCTGGCCAAGAAC
>NZ_FLUY01000741.1 GCF_900092655.1 Candidatus Thiosymbion oneisti | reverse complement strand
TTGCTCCCACGCTGGAGAGATTGTGAAAGAATTCGCCGTTGGTGGTAGTAAAGGGTAAACCAGCGGTCGAGCCAGATCCAATCGGC
>NZ_FLUY01001094.1 GCF_900092655.1 Candidatus Thiosymbion oneisti | reverse complement strand
ACGCCTGCTCGATACCGTCTACGAACTGGGACGAAAATGCTCTGAGACATTCCACGAGATTAAACACAAGTTCATTCACCACAGAGGCACAGAGCGCACAGAGAAAAGAAAATTTCCTCTGTGTATTCTCTGTGTCCTCTGTGCCTCTGGTGCGCCAGGAGAAGCCTGGTTAGTCTAGCAATCTGAAAGGAGGTTGCCATGTGAATTGCTGATAGGCATGT
>NZ_FLUY01000742.1 GCF_900092655.1 Candidatus Thiosymbion oneisti | reverse complement strand
CAGCGCCTCAACGAGCTGGCTGAGTTTCTCTGGATCGTCGGTTGTGCCCATAACCTTCACCAGGCGCAAGGCACCCGATTGTGCCTGCTTGGCCGGCAGCCGCTCGCCCAGTTTGCTCAGCGCCTCAACGAGCGGGCTGAGTTTCTCTGGATCGTCGGTTGTGCCCATAACCTTCACCAGGCGCAAGGCACCCGCCTGTGCCTGCGCGGCT
>NZ_FLUY01001803.1 GCF_900092655.1 Candidatus Thiosymbion oneisti | reverse complement strand
GATCGCCGACATCCTCCAGGCCCGCGGCCAGCTCGATGAGGCCCTGCGCATCCGCACCCAAGAAGAGCTGCCGGTCTATGAGCACCTCGGCGACGTGCGGTCCAAGGCCGTCACCCAGGGCCGGATCGCCGACATCCTGCAGGCCCGCGGCGAGCTCGACCAGGCCCTGCGCATCCGCACCCAAGAACAGCTGCCGGTCTATGAGCGCCTCGGCGACGTGCGTTCCAAGGCGGTGACCCAGGGCAAGATCGCCGACATCCTGCAGAGGCGCGGCCAGCTCGATGAGGCCCTGCGCATCCGCACCCAAGAAGAGCTGTCGGTCTATGAGCGCCTCGGCGACGTGCGGTCCAAGGCCGTCACCCAGGGCCGGATCGCCGACATCCTGCAGGCCCGCGGCCAGCTCGATGAGGCCCTGCGCATCCGCACCCAAGAAGAGCTGCCGGTCTA
>NZ_FLUY01000597.1 GCF_900092655.1 Candidatus Thiosymbion oneisti | reverse complement strand
TCTAATGGCATTGATTTTCGGCTGGCTCCCCAGGCTCCAGCGTGGGAGCAGACCTGGTCCCGACGGAGGAGGGATCTGATGCT
>NZ_FLUY01000745.1 GCF_900092655.1 Candidatus Thiosymbion oneisti | reverse complement strand
GCCGGAATCCAGGGCCAGGGATGGCAAAACGGTGGAGTTCAAAGCATTAGGTCGCATTTAAATTTAACCACTACCCTCTTCCCGATAGAGGCGAAGAACCCATGACGACAGTCAAGATCAATCGCAGCGGCACTTCACAGAGCGTGCAACTGCCCGATGACTTCCAGTTCGATGTCGATGAGGTCGAGATCCTGCGCCGTGGTGACGAGGTGGTCCTACGCAAGAAACAGGCAAACCTACGTGAGGCATTCGATCTGCTGGCATCCATGCCCGAAGATTTCTTCGCGGAAGGGCGGCAGGACCCATTTCCCGAGGTCCGAGAAACCCTTTGACGACTGTGTACTATCTCCTTGATACCAACATCTGCATCTACATCGCCAGACACCATCCCCCGGAGGTTGCCGGTCGATTCGAGCGACTACACCCAGGCGAAGTTGGGATGTCGATGATCACCTACGGCGAGCTCTTGCTCGGTGCGGAAAAGAGTCAGCATCCGGCACAGGCCAGGGAACGGTTGCAACGGTTCATCAAGCTTGTCCCAGTGTTGACGCTACCGAACGAAAGCCCCCACTACTATGCCCACATCCGAGCTAAGCTCGAACGTGCTGGCACACCGATCGGTCCCAATGACCTGTGGATCGCCGCGCATGCCTTGACATCCGACCTGACTTTGGTCAGCAACAATCTGCGGGAGTTCGGTCGAATCGCGGAGCTCAAGACAGAGAACTGGACGCACTGACAACATCCATCGCAATCCTTAGCGTGCGGTATTTTCTGTTCCATGGAAGGACCCCATTAACCATTATCATTTCTTCATATGCTCGAACCCCTTTTGTTCGAGGTCTTGTTGCTCCTGGTCTCCCTGGCCCTGGCCTTGCTTCTGCCCTGGCTGGGCCTCGACCCGGCCCCGGCGGTGCTCCTGGCGATCCTGCCCTATCTCGGGCGCAACCTCTATTACCTGGGTCATCTGACCCTCCTCATCCGCCGCCGCTATCGGATGGCTCCACCCTTTCCCCACGGTCTCTGGGGGGTGATCTACCGTTCCGTTGCCCAGCACCAGCAGAGCGGGCGCAAACGCCGCAAGCGTCAGGTCCGTTTCATCCGGCGCTTTCGCGAGGCGGCGATCTCGGTGCCGGACGCCCTGGTCATCCTCGACCGGCACCGACGTATCGAATGGGCGAATCCGATGGCCGCCGAGCTGATGAATGTTCACTGGCCCCGGGACGAGGGCAGTTACCTGACGGAGATCCTCCACCACGATTTGCTCGGGGAGTTTCTGGTCGCCGACGAGTATTTGCGGTCCCTCGAGCTGGCACCGGAACACAATCGTGCCATCACGCTCTCGGTGCGCATCACGCCCTTCGGCGAGCGCAAGCGACAGCGGCTCGTGGTCAGCCGTGATATCACCAAGGTCTTTCACCTCAATCTGATCCGCCGCGACTTCGTGGCCAATGCCTCCCACGAGTTGCGAACACCGCTGACGGTGATCTCCGGCTTTCTGGAGAACCTGATGGATTCCCCGCGCACGCCCGAGCATCACCGGCGGCCACTGCAGCTGATGAGCAGCCAGGCCGAGCGTATGCGCTCCATCGTCGAGGACCTGCTTACCCTCTCACGGTTGGAGATGGAAGACGCTGCAACCCAGTCGGAGCCGGTAGACGTACCGGAAACGCTGCGCCTGATTCTCGATGAGGCCCGGCTGCTAGACGCGGGCGGACATGAGCTGACCGTAGACATTGCCCCGGATCTGCTCCTGCAAGGGAACCGGCTCGAGCTGCGCAGCGCCCTTTCCAACCTGGTGTTCAATGCCATCCAGCACACGCCATCGGAGAGCCGGATCTGGATCACTTGGCGGGAGGACGAGGACGGACCCCTGTTTGCCGTCAAGGACAATGGAGAAGGGATTGCACGGGAGCATGTTCCGCGCCTGACCGAACGTTTCTACCGGGTCGACAAGGCACGCTCCCGGACCTCGGGAGGGACCGGACTGGGTCTGGCGATCGTCAAGCACGTGCTGAATCGCCATGATGCGCGGCTGACCATCGAGAGCGAGCCGGGACAGGGGAGCACCTTTACCTGCCGTTTTCCCGCGAGTACGGGACTTGAGCGGTCGGAGCACCATCCTCGCGACCTGCCAGTCCCAATGCCATCAAGTTAAGCGTCACTGGCGTCGTTTGTGATTGATTGATCGTGGTTTTTCATGCGCCCTCTCGCTGCGCTCGAGGCAAGATCTCTCCCGCCGGAAGGGTGTCGCAGAAGTCCTTTCGAACCACAGAGGACACAGAGAACGCCGAGAAGGGCACAGGTCAATTCTCGGCGTTCTCTGTGTCCTCTGTGGTTTAAACTTCACATGTTAAATCTGCATTTTCAATGGGATAGATGCCGTGGTATCCGTGAGCTTGAAGGAGCAGGTGGCGCGGGATTTGAAAAAATCTCTTGGACACCTCGACTACAGCTACCAAAAAGTCAGGCGCTTCAAATTCGATGGCCACGAATGGTCGGAAGACGAATTGGAGACCCTGGAAAGCTTCTCCAGTCGGTTTGCGCGAACTTCCGATATATTTGTGTCCCGTTATTTGCGCATCCTGTGTTTGGAGGCCGATCCCGGCTTTCGCGGATCGCTTGTCGATACGCTGAACCTTGGTGAAAAATCCGGCCATATCGGCTCTGCCGAGACGTGGAAGCGCATTCGCGCGTTAAGAAACGTGGCGGCTCATGAATATGCAACGGATGACGTGGATATGCTTTATCAAGAACTGGTTTCGTTAGCGCCGACTATTTTGGAGATTGCAAAGCTGCTGTGAGACTTTCTACCCAAGAAGGGAGCACCATTTTCAATGTGCTCTCGCAACTCGATGGCCACTGTGAGATTTACCTCTATGGCTCCCGCGCGGATGATGCCCTGAGAGGTGGGGACATCGACCTGCTTGTCTTCAGTGACAAGCTGACCTTTTCCGACAAGATCACGGCCCTGGTGGAAATCAAGGACATCCTCGGGGAGCAGAAGATCGATTTGACAATCAGGCCCTTCTCCGCGCGCCATTCGGACCCCTTTGTCATGGAAATCATGAAGACGGCGGTGCCCATTGCCGCTCCCCCGGAGGGTGGTGGTTAAGGTTCAAGCCGTAGGTTGGGCAAAGGCGCGCACTACTGGCCGGCAATCGAGCCGACGGCCTATATCGCGCCGTGCCCAACATCCCAACCCAGCTTTTATGGGCAATCGAGCCACAGAGGACGCAGAGAACACAGAGAAGGACACAGGCCAATTCTCTGCGTTCTGCACTCGTTCCCACTGGAGCATGGGAGCCAGAAAGAGGTCCGTAGGGCGGGTCAGGCGCGTGCGCCAAGCGCCGCGCGATTGCCGCGGCGGTGGGCGCGCCGTCACCCGCCGGATGGCGCAAGCTTATCCGCCCTACGCGGGCTCGTTCCCACTGGAGCATGGGAGCCAGAAAAAGAACCACGGATAGACACGGATAAACACAGATTGTGATCCGTGTT
>NZ_FLUY01001630.1 GCF_900092655.1 Candidatus Thiosymbion oneisti | reverse complement strand
GTGGGAACGAGCCATGAGGGCATCGTGGCCGCTCATTCGCTCCATAACTCGTTGTTTTAGATTGCAATAATGTGGGGGTACCTCAGGGTCAAACCGCGGCCGCACCGCTGACGATCTCGGAAATCTCCTGGGTGATCGCTGCCTGGCGGGCCTTGTTGTAGACGAGCTGCAGCTCATCGATGAGACCCCCGGCGTTGTCGGAAGCGGATTTCATGGCCACCATACGCGCGGCCTGCTCGCAGGCCCCGTTTTCCACGACTGCCTGGTAGACCAGGGACTCGATATAGCGCATGAGCAGGGCATCGAGTACCGTTTTGGCGTCCGGCTCGTAGATGTAGTCCCAGTGATGGCGGACTGTTTCATCAGCCTCGGTATCCTCGACCCGGATCGGTACCAGTTGCCTGATCTCCGGTCGCTGGGTCATGGTGTTCACGAACCTGTTGCCTGCCACATAGATGGCGT
The DNA here is from genome assembly GCF_900092655.1 of Candidatus Thiosymbion oneisti. Taxonomy (GTDB): domain Bacteria; phylum Pseudomonadota; class Gammaproteobacteria; order Chromatiales; family Chromatiaceae; genus Thiosymbion; species Thiosymbion oneisti. The sequence goes on along the minus strand of NZ_FLUY01001630.1, from coordinate 10,893 downwards.
CGATCTTGCCGGAGTCGTAGGCGTCCAGCATCACCTTGACGATGCCGATCAGGTCCTCGATGTGGGGCCGATCCCCCAGGTGCGTCACCTGGGCCAAGACCTCGCCGCCGAAGCGCTTGAAGAAACCAAGCGCCTTGTTGCCGATGGTGGCGAATAGGGTATCGACGCCGGCTTGCTTCTGCTCCTTGAGCTCCCGCACGATGCCCCGGAACAGGTTGCCGTTCAAGCCCCCGCACAGGCCGCGGTCGGAAGCGACCACGATGTAACCGACCCGCTTGCGCTCGCGCTCGGTCGCCAGGAAGCTGTGTCGGTATTCCGGCGTGGCGTGCCGCAGGTGCCCGATCACCTGCAGCATCTTCTCAGCGAAGGGGCGGGAGGCGGACATCCGTTCCTGCGCCCTACGCATCTTGGACGCCGCCACCATTTCCATGGCCTTGGTGATCTTCTGGGTGCTCTTGATGCTGGCGATCTTGGTGCGTATCTCTTTCGCGCCGGCCATGTCGTTCGGCTCCTGGCTGTCAGCCGTGAAGATTTATCCGCAAATAAACGCAAATGGACGCAAATGCTTTCCGGCAGACTCGTTGGCGTTCAGCCTTACTCGGCTGATCACTCTCTATCTTTGGTCTATTTGTATTAATTATTTGCGTTTATTAGCGTTCATTTGCGACAAAAAAAGAATTCCCAGCTGATCTCGTTTGTATTCCGCCCAACGTCAGGCATCAGCCGCCGTTTGGAGCATAGTGGAAAACGGTCGGCTGAATGCGATTGTCAGACGATAGGCTGCATGAGTAAATACCCGATTGCCCCAAACACTTTATTCAAATCAGTAGTAGCTATCCCGGCTTTGTGCTTGGTAAACAGATTTAATTGGAGTCTTCCGAATTGCCAGAGCTCCCCATCGGTTACAATACCATAAACAAAGTTCTCATCATTTTGATTAATCTTTTGTGCCGCCAACAATTCTGCCGCGCATTGCCCCCAACCTTCCATAAAATTATTTTGCTTGGCTTCAACGACCACCAAAACAGGTAAGCCCAAAACCGTTTTGCCTAACTCCGATTTGGTAGAGATTAAATAATCCGGGGTTCCGGTTAATTTATTGTCTATGCTTATTGATTTATGGCTCCAAAGCGTGTACCTGTCAACAAAATTTTTATAGACTTCGCGTATAATCGGATAAATGACATTTTCACACCGGGAAGCTTCTGAGGTAAACACATCGATGTTGTCTAGATTAAAATCGAATTCTTCAATAAAACTATCGGAAGGACTCAGCTCGACGTCGCCAATAAAATTTTCTTCTCTGTACTTTATGTTGTATTCTTCCTGAACTTGTGCAATAGATTTAAAATCCGTGAACGCCATTTTGCGATCCCAGGTTTTGTATGTATTCAAGGCCTGAGGGCGACCATAATCCGAGTCATACCGCTTTGCCTGATCCGCAAGTTTCAGCAGCGTAGATTGGGGTGAGGAACGAACCCCAACCTACCTGACTGAAGCAAGCCGTGTGGGCAACCACAGGCCTTCCAGGTCGATGGGCATCGACTCGAAGGGTGGTGCCACAACCCGATCGGTACCGGCAAAGCGACCGATCTCCAACCAGACGCCGGCGTCGTGCCGATACGCCTCCAGCGTGCACTCAGCCGGATCGACCAGCCAAGCGTACTGTACGCCATAGTGTCCGTACAGCGGCATTTTGATCTCACGATCTTTACTCCTGGTGGATGGAGACAGGATCTCGCATACCCAATCGGGAACGACCTCGATGCGGTGGCCTGTCGGGGGTGTCGGCATGTGCTCGCGCCGCCAACCCGCCACATCCGGTACGGTCACCTCGACATCCTGTACGAAGTGGATCTCCGGCTCACCGATAATCCACCAACCGCCCGGACCTCTGTTCCCCTTATAGAAAGCGCTGAACAACTCGGCGCCCAACGCAGAACCGGCGAACCCATGGGGGAAGGAAGGCCGTGGTTGCGTATGGAGTTGTCCGTTCAGGATCTCTCCGGTCACACCTTCAGGCAGGGCCTCGAGGGATTCATAGAGAGTCGGTTGAATTGCCGGTTGCATCATTTTTCCCCCTCTCTAATAAGGAGGGGGTCGCAAAAACAGTGGCGTCAGCTGCCAATCTGTGAAGTTTAAACCACGGAGGATACAGAGAACGGAGAGAATTGGCCGATTCCTTATCTCCATGTTCTCTGTGGTTCGAAATGACTTTTTCGACACCCTCTCAAGGGGGCAATTGGAGCCACGCAAAGCCAACGTAGGATGTGGTAAGCGTCTGCCCACCACCCTAGGAACCGTCCGTGTCGCCCTACCTACCCACCCCGGAGATGGACCAGGTATAGCGGACAAGGGGCAGGCCGTAAACCGCATCGGTTATCTTTTCCTATACTCAATCAAATCCGGACTGTTCCGCCGTTGGGCATACACCACCGCGAAGATGCGGTTCTGCCCCGTCCCTGGGGCAGACAGGCACTCACCTCATCCTACGTGTTCTTGATGCCGGTGATTTAACGACTATTCTCCACACAAAATTTCAGAATGCCGACAATCATACTGCCGCCCTCGAAAGGGTATAATCTACTATCGATAGTCGCAATATTGTTTTCGAGTGACACGAATTGCCAGAGAACACCGTCAGTGACCACCCCATAGACCGGAGAAACAGGATTCTCGCGGCGCTCATTGAAGATTCTGGCGGCTTCCATTTCAGCAAGGCATTGTGGCAAAGCATTGCCTAAATCCGATCTTTTGGCCTCCACCAGGACCACCACCGGTGATGTGATATACAGTTGGTTGGTACTTTTACTGATAATCCCATCAGGATTCCCTGTGAGACCTTTCTCACTATCCACATTAAATGTACTCTCCAGAAAAAAGCTAATCGCTACATGTTGTTCAAGCTCAATGAGCACATTATCGACGATCAGGGCTTGCCGTGCGCTTTCCGTGTTGATTCGAATGGCTTTTGTATATGCCAGGTCCATGGTTTTCACGAACCACTCCGTGAGTTGAACGGGTTGGATATGCTGATAGCAATTATTATCGCCTTGTATGACGAGCCCTAACTCCTCATGCACTTGCTCAAGCGTTTTAAAATCGCTATATGCCATATCATTCTCCCTGATCCGTATCTCATCCTTCCACCGAGTTGCACCGCTCTTATAAAGCGCGTGATCGACATTGAGATATTTTACTTTTTTACCTCATAAGAGACTGTATGGAAATTCATGCCTTGTAAATCAGTTGGCTACGAATAAGAGCCGGCTCGTTTTGGACAATAGCCTGCTATCTTTGAAAATCATCCTTTTATAATCAATGGGTTAGTTCCAATACAGCCTCTTAAATTACTAATAGTGATATCTGCATTGTGCTATAATTATGTTTCCGTCTTGAAAGGTATATACAAGCCGATGCTTATCATTAATACGCCTACTCCAAAATCCAGACCATTCGTGTTTTAATTGTTCCGGTTTACCTATTCCATCAAAAGGGTTCCGTTTCATATCCTTTATCAAAGTATTAACGCGCTTCAACACACGCTTATCGTTTTGCTGCCAGTACAAATAATCATTCCACGCTTTTTGGTGCCAACTAATCATTTTTTAATTCTTTTTCTTCAAAGATACCATCCCTAATATCCCTGATCGCTAGATCTAGCCTTTCCTTATTCTTTTCAGATTTCATCAAGTACGCTGTTTCATTGTAAGCACTTTGATGATCCATACGTTCTTCAATAATTTCCAAAACAGCTTGTTCCGGAGTTTGTCCTACTTGAATCGCAAAGTTAGTAATTTTCCTTTGCAGTTCATCTGAAAAATCAATAGTCAACATTTCAACTACCTGTTCTTTCGTTTGCCCCATGCCAGAGGAAACGGTTATGGCCACAGCTAAGAGGCTGTCTAAAAATTAAGATACTGATTTTAAGGCATAAAATCTGTAAATTTCGCGCTCTTCCCACGCTCCAGCGTGGGAACGCCGGCTTGTCCGCTCCCGCGGACTCAGCTCCTCGGTGCTGATCGGCGTTGGCGGTTAGCCGACCGAGGTGCTTAATCGACGCTGGAGCGTCGGGATTTGCTCCCACGCTGGAGCGTTGGGGAGCCAGCCGACAATCATCACCAGCTTTCGATGCCCTTGATTGACGCGCCGTAAAGGCAAATGGGAATATAACTCGTGAACATTCCTGCAATCCGTGTATAGGTGTAGTGGGCCTTCTCACTACTTGCCACCGCAGCTATGCCAACTAAGACGAAACCTATAACAGTCGTAGTGACAATGGCAGCGAAGGCAATAGCCAGAAGAATCTCCAGAGGTGGAATAATTAACAAACCTTGAGTCCATAGCACAAAATTAGAAACCACTACTAGCCATATGGTGTGAAGGAGCCCAAGTAACGGTGGAAAACCGGGTTTTCTAGTTAGTGCGCGAGTGGCGAGCGCGGGTAGGATTGCGAGTACCAGTAGGGCTCCGAAGATCCATGGCCAAGAGGACTCAACTGAGTGAAATAGATGTGTATCAGCAAAGAAGACACGACAAAAAAGGTACGAGAAACAAATCGCCCAGAAACTCTCCACTGCCAACGAGAATACCAATTCGCTCGCGTGCGATACCAACGAATTGCATAAGACCAAATATCCCGCCAAGAAAATGAGCGTTTCTACGGATACCAGGATTTCTAGAAACGCTAAAGATATCTGCTCAAACATGGTTTTTCTCTCACCAGAGTGAGCTTTATGAAATAGCTACCTTCGACATCGTCATGGTACATGGTCTAACATGCAATCGGTGGCTTCTCCACCACTATTAGATATTAGAGTTGTTCCGCTTGAAAAGTGTATTTAAATCAATAGGTTGCCTATCTCGGGTATCCACCGTCTCGCTGTTTTCGGCATATCCACCCTTGATATGACGGCATAAGCTATTGATTTTCATAGCTTGGCATCGGGTATAACTCTATTATTAGCCCGCGTAGGATGTGGTGAGCGCCTGCCTACCACATCAGGAAGCCGCCCGTGTCGGCCCGCTTACCCATTCCACGGATGGACCAAGCATCGCGGACAGGGGGCGAACCGCATCGGTTATATTTTCCTATACTCAATCCGGACTGTTTCGCCGCTGGGCACGCCGCCGTCCAAAGATGAGGTTCGCTGCCTGCTTGCTCTGTCTTGGGCGGTAAGCAGGTGCTCACCGCAATCCTACGGGCTATAGGCCATCACGTGTAGCCCCAACACATTTTGTTGGGCACGCCGCGTCCCTGCGGCTTTGCCCAACCTACCAAGTGTGATTCGATTTGAAATCCTTGAGTGCCGCATGCAGGGCATCCGCGATCTCCTCATCGTAATCGCCGGTCTTGTCGATCTTGGCGAGGAGTTCCGACTGACTGGTCTTCATGTAGGTCTGTAAGGCGTGCTCGAAATCTACGACTTTGTTGACCTCCAGGTCGTCCAGATAGCCCTCGTTGGCGGCGAACAGGGAGACCGCCATCTGGCCGATGCTCAAGGGCGCGTATTGGACCTGCTTCATGAGCTCGGTCACCCGCTCACCGCGCTGTAGCTGCTTGCGTGTGGCCTCGTCCAGATCGGACGCGAACTGGGAGAAGGCGGCGAGCTCCCGATACTGGGCCAGCGCCAGCCGCGCGCCGCCGCCGAGCTTTTTGATGACCTTGGTCTGGGCAGCGCCACCGACGCGGGATACCGATAGCCCGGCGTTGATGGCCGGGCGGATACCGGCGTTGAACAGGTCGGTCTCCAGGAAAATCTGTCCATCGGTGATGGAGATGACATTGGTGGGCACGAAGGCGGACACATCACCGGCCTGGGTCTCGATGATGGGCAGGGCGGTCAGCGAACCGGTCCGGCCTTTGACTTTACCGCCGGTCAGCTGTTCCACATGCTCTGCATTGATCCGTGCGGCCCGTTCGAGCAGGCGCGAGTGCAGGTAGAAGACATCGCCCGGATAGGCCTCACGGCCCGGCGGACGGCGCAGTAGCAGGGAGACCTGCCGATAGGCCCAGGCCTGCTTGGTCAGGTCGTCATAGATGATTAGCGCATCTTCACCCTTGTCGCGGAAGTACTCGCCCATAGCGCAGCCGGAGTAGGGCGCGATGTACTGCATGGCGGCGGAGTCCGAGGCACCTGCGGCCACGATGATGGTGTGATCCATGGCGCCATGCTCTTCGAGCTTGCGTTGGATCCCGGCGATCGACGAGTTTTTCTGGCCGACGGCAACATAGATGCACTTTACGTCGGTGTCCTTCTGATTGATGATGGTATCGATGGCCACAGCGGTTTTGCCCGTCTGGCGGTCACCGATGATCAATTCACGCTGGCCCCGACCGATGGGTACCATGGCGTCGATGGATTTCAGGCCCGTCTGCACCGGCTGGTCCACCGACTTGCGGCTGATGACGCCGGGGGCGACCTTCTCGATCGGAGAGGTCACGGTCGCGTTGATCGGACCCTTGCCGTCGAGGGGGTTGCCCAGGGAATCGACGACACGACCCAACAGGGACTCACCGACGGGAACTTCCAGTACTCGCCCGGTGCAGCGTACCCAGTCGCCTTCCGACAAGTGCGTGTACTCGCCGAGCACCACCGCACCCACGGAGTCGCGTTCCAGGTTCAGCGCCAACCCATAGGTATTTTCGGGGAACTCCAGCATTTCATAGTACTGGGCGTCGGACAGGCCGTGGATGCGGACGATGCCGTCGGTCAGGCTGACGATAGTGCCTTCCGTGTGGGCCTCGGTCGTAGGCTCGAATTGCTCGATCTTTTGCTTGATTAGACCGCTGATTTCGGATGGATTCAGTTGCATGGCGGTTTCCCGTTAAAATTGCAATTCGGTGGCCAGCTTGTGCAGCTTGCCGCGCACGGATCCGTCAATCACCAGATCCCCGGCCCGGATTTGGACGCCGCCGATCAGGGATGGGTCGGTCTCGACCGTCATCTCCACTTCGGCCCCCAGCCGCTTCTCGAGCGCCGCGGCAAGGTCTCTCCGCGCATCTTCCCCCAGCTCAAAGGTACTTAAGACCTGCACCCGGCGGACGCCCTGATGCCGGATCCGGAGTGCTTCGAAGAGGCGAGCGATCTCGGGAAGTGTGGAGAGCCTATTGTTCGCCGCCAGCAGCGAGACCAAATTGCGGACCTCCGACGGCACTCCATCGTCGGCAATCTCCAGTATGGCATCGCGCAGTCGGCCGCGTGGCAGGTTCGGATTGCCGATCTGCTCCGCCATCCTGGGATCGGCGGCGATCGCCGACAGGGTGGCCAGGGCCTCACCCCAGGCGTCCACCTGCTCGCTCTCCCGGGCCCGTGCGAAGGCAGCTTCGGCGTAGGGCCGTGCGATTGTCGTGATGTCTCCGGCCATGGGCACGCCTTAGATCTGTTTTGCGAAGGAATCGACGATGGCACCGTGAGCGGCCGGGTCGATTTCCTTCTCTAGAATCTTCTCCGCCGCCGCCACCGCCAGGACCGCGACCTTTTCCCGCAGCTCCTCGCGGGCCCGGTTGACCTCTTGGTCGATCTCGGCCTGCGCCGCGTGGACCAACCGAGCGCCTTCCTCCCGGGCGTCCTGTTTCGCTTCGTCGATGATCTCGGTGGCCCGCTTTTGGGCCTGGCTTACGATGTCGGCGGCCTTGGACTTGGCCTCCTTTATCCGCTCGGTGGCCCGCCGCGCGCCGAGCTCCTGTTCCTTATGGCCGCGCTCGGCCGCCGCCAACCCCTCGGCGATCTTGGTCTTGCGTTCCGCCAGCGCGTTGACGATAGGCGGCCACACAAATTTCATGCAGAACCAGACGAATGCCGCGAACGCGATCATCTGGAGTACTAGCGTCAGATTGATATTCATGCCGTGGCCTCGCAGGGGACGAGAGCTTTGGTCCGTGCCCAGGGGGCAGGTCGGATCTGCGTCAGACAGCGAACATCAGGTACAGACCCATGGCGATCGCGATGACCGGCAGGGCGTCGGTGAGACCCATGACGATGAAGAACTGGGTGCGGAGCATCGGGATCAATTCGGGCTGGCGCGCGGCACCTTCGAGGAAGCGACCACCGAGGACACCGATGCCGACGGCGGCGCCGAGGGCGCCCAGACCCAGCATGAGACCGGCTGCGATGTAAACGATTGCTTGTGCGAGCTCCATGGTTTCCCCCTGTAGAGTGGGTGAGAGAAGGTTGAAATCGGTCGTTCAGTGGTGCTGCTGATGCGCCATATCCAGGTAAACGATGGTCAGCACCATGAAGATGAACGCCTGTAGCGTAATGACCAGAATATGGAAGATGGCCCATCCGATCTGCAGCAGGCCACCGCCGATGCTCATGACGATCGCGTGGCCGTACATGAGCGCGATCAGGATGAAGATCATCTCGCCGGCATAGAGGTTTCCGAACAGACGCAAGGCAAGGGAGACAGGCTTGGAGAGGAGGTTGATACCCTCCAACATCAGGTTGGCGGGCAGTCCCCACTTGCCGAACGGCTGGAGTGTCAGCTCGCCGAGGAACCCACCGACGCCCTTCATCTTGATACTGTAATAGACTACCAGGAAGAACACCGTCAGCGACATCCCGAAGGTGGCGTTCGGATCAGTGGTGGGAACGATCTTCAAGAACACATGGTGGGGATCCGCGCCGAACAGGGAGGCCAAGGCCTGGAACGAGTAGGGAATGAGATCGACCGGGAACAGATCCATGAGATTCATCAGGAAGACCCAGACGAAGATGGTCAGCGCCAGGGGGGCGACCAGGGAATTCTTGCCGCTGAAGGAGCCGCGGACATTGTCTTCCACGAAGTCGACGATCCACTCCACGAAGTTCTGAGCCCCTCCCGGTTCCCCGGCCGTGGCCTTGTCTGCGACTTTCTTGAAGAACCAGAGAAACAAGCCGCCGAGCAGGATCGAGAAGAACATGGTGTCGACGTGAACGGCCCAGAAGCCCATCTCCGCCGCCTCTTCCGCGGAGGATGCAAAAGTCAAGCCATGCTCCGGATGGTTCCCAAAGGTGAGGTTGGTCAAATGGTGCTTGATGTACCCTTGGGATGTGAGCGTTTCGGAAGAAGCCATCGATTATCTCTCACGTGTTCTTTTCGTCATCCTGGCGGGCATCCCAATCGGGGGCGAAAACCGCGGACAGCACTTGTACGGCGAAATAGGCACCGAGCAAGGCGGGCCAGCTCAAACCCTCGATCGTCACGAAGGCAACGAAGAACAGCCCTAAGGCCAAGGACAACTTGATAAGCTCCGCGCCATAGAACCGCCCCACGAGTGACTGCGGGTCCCGGGCCTGGTATTGCCGGAAGACCTGGAAGGCAAAGACTGAATTCGCTACCAGGCACACGGTGGCCCCGATCAGGACCGACAAGGCAACAGACAGGCCAAAGGGCAAGGCGGTAACGGTCAGAACAGGCGCCAAGGCAAGCTGTACAACCAAGACGCCCCTGGCCTCCCGCGTACCCTGCTGTTGCATCGGTTCTTCTTTTTCCGTTGGTGAGGGGGAGAATCCCCACCGCCAGCGCAGTATATGGACTGGCAATCACACCGTCAAACTCCGAATCGAGAGGCGCCGGGGTAAGCTTGTATAAGAGACTGTCTAAAAAGGTCGTCACTTAAGGGAAAGTCGCAAAGGTCCCGGTATGAGTTCTCGCGACCTTTTCTACCGGAAGAAGCCAGAGAGAAATTCTCGAGAGCGGCGGTTTACTCCCCCTCTCCCTCCGGGAGAGGGCCGGGGAGAGGGGGATCAAACAGGTGAACGGGACTGGAAGCCGGCGGCCCGGCAGAGATGCCGGCAGTCAGACCAGCGTCACAGACCCATGGTCGTCGCAGTGACCGTCGTGCGGATGATGCAGCCGTCCGTCGACGATATAGTCCACATGATCACCGTGCGGGATCGCTTCATGTCCGCATCCCAACCCGTGCACATGACCTGTCTTCTGGCATGTGGTGGTCGTGTGACCACAACCGTCTGGATTGGAGGTGCCGACCTCAATGACGTGCTCGTCATAGTGCACGCGGTTGTCGAGTTCGTGCGCATGATGCAAGTGGCCGTCGTGCAGGTAGTCGATGTGGTCGCCGTGACGGACCGCTCGATGACCGCAGCCGGGGCCATGCTCATGGTCGTGATTGGGATGGGTGGTGCAGGATTCGCTCATCTCAGGTTTCTCCGGGTTGAGTTGACAGCGCCCTCGAGGCGTCGTTTGCGTGCAAAACATGATCGACCATGTCGTCGAGCATGTGCTCCACATGGGTGTCAGCGATGGAATAGAAGGCGTAACGCCCCTCGCGCTCGACCTTGAGCAGCTCGGCGGTGCGCAGCAGACGCAAGTGATGACTCACCAGTGACATCGATAGCCCGCTGGCTTCGGCAATGGCCGATACCGAACGCCGCTGATGCCGGCAGCTCAGCACGATGCCGAGCCGACTCGGGTCCCCGAGGAGGGCGAACATCCCCGCCAACGTCTGGCGCTGTGTACCGTCCAGTTCTACCGACACCGACCGCTCCAAAACAAACAGATGAACAACTGTTCAACTATAGGATCGCCGAAACCCATCCGGATGTCAACCCAAACTTTCCGGGTAATGCTCAATCCGGATTTTTTGCTCTCGGGGACAGACGGTCACACCCGGTCGAGATGCTCGTAGGCCTCCAAGGTCCGCAGCCGGGTATCATCGACCGCCCCCCCGACGGTGAAGTGGTAGAGCGACTGCAGCGCTTGACCTTCCAGGCCGAGCACGGAGTGCAGAACATCATCAAAGAAACAGCCGATGCCCGTAGCTCGCACACCCGCTGCCTCGGCTTCCAAATAGAGCAGCTGGCCGATCAGGCCCGTCTCCCAGAACAGGCGACGATAGAACCATGGACCCGGTGAAATCAGCCGAGGCTCGAACTCGGCCAGCATCGC
>NZ_FLUY01000876.1 GCF_900092655.1 Candidatus Thiosymbion oneisti | reverse complement strand
ACGCCGGATGGAGGAGGGGTTTTTCCCATGGTTAAAAAAGTGCTTTCGGTGGCTGAAGAAGGATCCCATCCTTGGGATCTTTCAAGAGGGCACCCGCAAATCACGGTTTGCGGGCGCCCACCACTCGTCTCGTAGGGTGGACTACGCCCACCGACGTTTGATCGAGCGAATACCGTAGGGTGGGCTGCGCCCACCATTTATCCGGAAGCCGGCACTCGGCCTTTTTTCTGCTGCCGATGGTGGGCATCCACCCTACGCATGATGGGCATAGCCCACCCTACACTGTTCGAAATACGCGATGGTC
>NZ_FLUY01000751.1 GCF_900092655.1 Candidatus Thiosymbion oneisti | reverse complement strand
CCCAATGCCATTAAGTTAAGTTTTGTAGGTCGGGTTAGGCGCGCCTTGCGATGCGGGCGTGGACAACCGAGGCTGAACG
>NZ_FLUY01000752.1 GCF_900092655.1 Candidatus Thiosymbion oneisti | reverse complement strand
CGTTCCCACGCTGGAGCGTCACTGCCATTAAGTTAGTGTCAACGGCCTCAGTAGCAGAGCTTGCGTCGGCGCCGATAGA
>NZ_FLUY01000761.1 GCF_900092655.1 Candidatus Thiosymbion oneisti | reverse complement strand
ATCCGAGCTTTTGAATTTCCCCCTCACCCCCGCCCTCTCCCGGAGGGAGAGGGAGTGAAATGCGCAGATTATGCCGTATGACAGTATACACACCTGCTGTGCAGCAGCGATTATTATTCGGTAGCCCTGCTCCGGATGGTTGGGGAGGCTGCGGACCTGCAAGGATTCGGTACAATCACTGCCGTGCGGTGCAGTGCATCAGCGCCCCCCGTTTTTTCCATTCGGAGATCACCATGCCCCGTTTCCGTTCCCGCACCACGACCCAAGGCCGCAACATGGCAGGTGCCCGCGCCCTCTGGCGGGCCACCGGGATGCAGGACGAGGATTTCGAGAAGCCCATCGTCGCCATTGCCAACTCCTTTACCCAATTCGTCCCGGGCCACATTCACCTCAAGGACCTCGGCCAACTGGTGGCGGGGGAGATCGAGCGGGCGGGCGGGGTGGCCAAGGAGTTCAATACCATCGCCGTGGATGATGGCATCGCCATGGGGCATGGCGGCATGCTCTACTCGCTGCCTTCGCGGGACCTGATCGCTGATTCCGTGGAGTACATGGTCAATGCGCACTGTGCGGATGCCCTGGTCTGCATCTCGAACTGCGACAAGATCACGCCCGGAATGCTGATGGCCGCCCTGCGTCTCGATATTCCTACGGTCTTCGTTTCAGGCGGTCCCATGGAGGCGGGCAAGCTGGTCCGCGGCGGCAGGGAGGTCCACCTGGATCTGGTCGACGCCATGGTCGTGGCGGCGGACCCCGATAAGGCCGACGCGGAGGTGGCCGAGTACGAGCGCTCCGCCTGTCCGACCTGCGGCTCCTGCTCCGGGATGTTTACGGCCAACTCGATGAACTGCCTGACCGAGGCGCTGGGCTTGAGCCTTCCGGGCAACGGCTCTCTGTTGGCGACCCATGCCGATCGCCGTGCGCTCTTTCTCGAAGCCGGGAGACTGATCGTTCAGCTCGCGCGGCGCTATTACGACGGAGACGATGCGAGCGTGCTGCCACGCTCCATCGCGTGCTTCGATGCCTTCGAGAATGCCATGAGCCTGGACATCGCCATGGGTGGCTCGACCAACACGGTGCTGCACTTGCTCGCCGCTGCCCATGAGGCGAAGCTGGATTTCACCATGGCCGATATCGACCGTCTGAGCCGCAAGATCCCGAATCTGTGCAAGGTGGCACCGGCGACCCGGCGCTACCACATGGAGGATGTCCACCGGGCCGGGGGCGTAATCGGCATCCTGGCCGAGCTCGACCGCGCGGGGTTGATCCAGCGCGATCCGCCGACTGTCTTCAGCCGCTCGCTGGGCGCGGCGCTGGCCGCGTGGGACCCGGTGCAGACCCGGGCGGAACAGGTGCATTCCCGGTATCGCGCGGCCCCCGGCGGTCGGCCGACCCAGGTCGCCTTCAGTCAGGACAACCGCTGGCCCGACTTGGATCTGGACCGCGCCAACGGGTGCATCCGGGATGTGGCGCACGCCTACAGCCGCGACGGCGGGCTGGCCGTCCTGTACGGCAATCTGGCGGAGCAGGGCTGTATCGTGAAGACCGCCGGCGTGGACGCATCGAACCTCACCTTCTCCGGACCGGCCAGGATCTACGAGAGCCAAGAGGTGGCAGTGGAGGCCATCCTCGGCAACCAGGTCAAGGCGGGCGAGGTGGTGGTCATCCGTTACGAGGGTCCCAAAGGGGGGCCCGGAATGCAGGAGATGCTCTATCCTACCAGCTACCTGAAGTCGAAGGGGTTGGGTAAGTCCTGTGCCCTCGTCACCGATGGCCGCTTCTCGGGCGGGACCTCCGGGCTGTCCATCGGCCATGTGTCGCCGGAGGCCGCCGCAGGCGGAACCATCGGGCTGGTGCGGGAGGGCGACCGGATCGAGATCGACATCCCGCAGCGCAGGATCGAGCTCCTGGTCTCGGAGGATGAGCTCGCAACGCGCCGCCGGGACATGGAGGCCAAGGATACCGCCGCATGGCAACCGGAACACCGGGACCGCCCCCTAACCACGGCATTACGGGCCTACGCCGCGCTCGCGACGAGTGCGGCGCGCGGTGCCGTCAGGGATCTCTCGCAACTCAAGTGAACGGCATGGTGCAGGCGGCGTGCCCGTCAGCCCCGTAAGTGCCAACCGCTAATAGGACAAGATTCACGGGGTTTCCAGGATTAACAGGATATTATAAGTCATTATTCAGGAAAATAATTCTGTTAATCCCGAAAATCCTGTTAATTCTGTACCATTATGCGTGTAAACCTTCAGGCACTGGGCTGTAGACTCAACGAGGCGGAGCTTCAGACCTGGGCCCGGCAGTTCCAACGGCAGGGCCATCCGGTTACCGCCGATCCGGAAGCGGCCGACCTGTTGGTGATCAATACCTGCGCGGTAACCGCCGAGGCGGTACGCAAATCCCGCAAGCTGCTGCGCCGCGCCCAGCGTGTCAATCCCTGGGCCAAGCTGGTGGTCAGTGGCTGCTTCGCCTCCCTAGACCGGGATGCATTGGCCCGCGACCAGGGCATCGACCTGCTGGTGCTCAACCAGGACAAGGATCGTCTGGTGGAGATTACCGCGCGGGCGTTCGACCTGGATTCCATGACCCGCGACGCCGTGGAGCAAGCGACCAACCCCTTGTTCGTCCGTGGCCGCCAACGGGCCTTCGTCAAGGTACAGGACGGCTGCCGCCACCGCTGCACCTTCTGTATCGTAACCCGCGCCCGGGGTGAGGAACGCAGTCGTCCGATTGCCGAGGTGGTGGAGGAGATCAACCAGCTGGGCACGGAAGGGGTCAAGGAGGTCGTACTCACCGGCGTCCATCTCGGAGGTTACGGAAGCGACGGCCGGGGCGACCTATCGGCCTTGATCCGTGCGGTCCTTGCCGACACCCATGTGCCCCGGGTCCGCCTGGGATCCCTGGAACCCTGGGACCTGCCCGCAGGATTCTGGGCGCTGTTCGAGGACCGGCGTCTGATGCCTCATCTGCATTTACCCTTGCAGAGCGGATCGGATGCGGTGCTGCGTCGCATGGCCCGACGCTGTAGGACCCTGGACTTTGTGCGCCTAGTCGGAGCGGCCCGGAGCCAGGTGGCGGACTTCAATCTGACCACCGATATCATCGTCGGCTTTCCCAGCGAGACCCAGGCCGAGTGGCAACAGACCCTGTCCTTCGTGGCGTCACTGGGCTGCGGCCACCTCCACGTCTTTCCCTACTCACCGCGCGCAGGCACTAAGGCCGCGACGCTGCCGGGACAGGTCCATGACCGGACGAAGCAGGAGCGTAGCCGCCAAATGCACGCGCTGGGACGCCGGATGAAACGTGAAACCCTGGCCCGCTTTGTCGGCCGGCGTCTGCCGATTCTGGTGGAAGGCCCCTACGGCGACTCGTCGCAAGGCGAATGGTTTGGTTATACGCCGAATTATCTTCCGGTCAGAGTAGGTGCCGGTGAGACGGAAGACCCGACCAACCGAATCCTCGAGGTGAGGCTGGAGGCAGTACACGAGGACGGAGCGCACTTGATTGGAAACCTGTCAGGCCGGTAGAGAACGCGGTAGTGGTAAATTGCTAACTGATAGAGTAGTTGATAGTCCCGACAGAACTGAGTCCGCCGAGCCGCGCAGCAACCCAACCTACCCTCTACCAGTTAAAGATTTACCACTACCGAGAACCCATATTAGGTAACTATAATCCATTCAAAATCGGAATTGAGGGGCGATCATAACGAGATCACTGGATCCATGGCTACCCGAGCAAGTACCTCCCAAGGAGGTGTCGTCGTCAAGTTGGGGGGAAGCCTCATCACCCGAGATACCGGGACCGGTCCCTGGCTTGAGGCGGGGTTGGTCATTGACCTTGCGCGTGAACTCTCCGCCCTGAAGCGGCCGCTGGTCCTGGTTCACGGAACGGGGGCCTTTGGAAAACCACCGGCGGAGCGATATGCCTTCCTCCAGGGGTACCTTGATGCCGAGCGTCGCGCTGTGGTTGCGGAAGTGGCAGCCCACCTCGGCAGGTACGAATCCCGCCTTATAGAACACCTATTGGACGGGGGCCTCTGTCCATTTCGCATCTCGACGGCTATGCTGATGCGTGGGACATCCGTGGGATGCCGTCTTGCCAACTCGGAACCGATCCAAGATCTGCTCCGGCATGGTGTTACCCTGGTCGTTGGGGGTGGCTTTGTCACCACGCCAACCGGATTTGGGGTTTGTTCCAGTGACGATGTGGCTTCGGACCTCGCGCAGGCCATCCACGCTGACTGGCTAATCTTCGCCACGCGTGCAAGTGGTGTATACCAGGCATTCGGTACCGATGATCGCATTTATGCCGAGGTCGACGGTGATTCCCTCCTTGATTCGAAGTTCCAGGACGGTGCCGAGCGAGATGTCACCGGAGGTATGCCGGCTAAGGTGCGTGCCGGTCTGCGAGCCTCGAAGCGAGGTATAGCGACCTTCATCATTGATGGCAGGGTCCCTGGAAATATCGAGGCAACGCTCTGTGGTCGTCCCCTGTCGGGGACCCGGATTCGGCCTCGATAATGTTCGCTGGCAGCGCTTGGATCAATTACATGCTTGGGGAAAATACAGGCGCCTTTCCTTAAGGGGAGAACAACTATGCCGGCCGATGTCCAAGCCGCACTGAAACGTCACTTCGGCTTCGAGACCTTTCGCCCTGGGCAGGAAGCCGTGGTCGCACACCTCATGGCCGGCCATTCCGCCGCAGCCGTGTTTCCCACCGGCGGCGGTAAATCCCTGTGCTATCAGCTCCCGGCCCTGCTGTTGCCCGGCCTGACCCTGGTCGTCTCGCCGCTGATTGCCTTGATGAAGGATCAGATCGACGCCCTCACCCGCCTCGGTATCGCCGCCGCCCGCCTGGACTCCACCCTGGACGCCGCGGCCCACCGGACGGTGATGGAGCAGGTACGCAAAGGTACCTTGCGATTGCTCTATGTGGCACCGGAGCGGTTCAACAACGAACGCTTTCGGGAGGCCATCACCCCCGTGCGGATCTCCTTGTTCGCCGTGGACGAGGCCCACTGCATCTCCGAGTGGGGTCATAACTTCCGTCCCGACTACCTGAAGCTCGCGGGATTCGCACGCGCGTGCGGCGCCGAGCGAGTCCTCGCCCTGACCGCCACCGCCACGGAACGGGTGCTCGCCGATATCTGTGACGGCCTGGCGATCGACGCCGAGCGGGCCGTGCGCACCGGTTTCTACCGACCTAATCTCTCCCTGACCATGACCCCCGTGTCCGCCGCGGAGCGTGACGGCAGCTTGCTCACTGCCCTGCGGGCCAACCCGCCGGGTCCCACCATCATCTATGTCACCCTGCAGCGCACCGCCGAGGAACTGGCGGAACGTCTCGTCGCGGCAGGCTGCGAGGCCCGCGCCTACCACGCGGGGATGCAGGACGTGCTGCGGGCCGAGATTCAGGACTGGTTCATGGCCTCGGACCAGGCCATCGTAGTGGCCACCATCGCCTTCGGCATGGGTATCGACAAGGCGAATATCCGCTATGTCTACCACTACAACCTGCCCAAGAGCCTGGAGAACTATTCCCAGGAGATCGGGCGCGCCGGCCGCGACGGCGAGCCGGCAATCTGCCATATGCTGGTCTGCCCGGACGACCTGAACGTGCTTGAAAATTTCATCTACGGTGACACCCCGGACCCGAACGCCGTCAGGGGCCTGATCAGGGATATCTTCGCGCGCGGGAGCGAATTCGATGTGAGCCTCTACGAGCTTGCGTTCGAGCACGATATCCGGCCGCTGGTGTTGCGTACCCTGCTCACCTATCTGGAGCTCAAGGGATTTCTCGCGGGGGGCACACCCTTATATGGGCAATACCGCTTCCAGCCCTTGCTGACCTCGCGGGAGATACTGGCGCGCTTCGAGGGGGCGCGCCGCACCTTCCTCGCCGATCTGTTCCGCCAGGCCCGCCAGGGCCGGTCCTGGTTCCACATCGATCCCGGCGCTGCCGCGATGGTGCTGGGGACCGATCGGGAACGGATCATCCGGGCCCTGGATTGGTTGGGAGAGCAACAAATGCTGCGGGTCGAGGCCAGAGGGCTAGGTCACCGCTACCGACGGCTCCAGTCGCCCACGGACCCCGCTGCGCTGGCGGACGAGCTGCACCAGTACGGCCTGAAGCGGGAGGCGGCGGAGCTCGGGCGACTCCGGCAGGTACTGGAGCTAGCAAGTAGGAACGCTTGTCAGACCGCCGCACTTGCCGCCCACTTCGGCGAGCGCCTGGAAGAAGCATGCGGCCACTGCAGCTGGTGCCGATCCGGCGGCTCCGAGCTCCCGGAACGCGACTCGCCGGAGATACCACCGGACCTCCGGGATCAGGTGAACCAATTGGTTTCCACTGCCGGTGGTGCGCTCGACGAGCCCGGATCCCTCGCCCGCTTCCTGTGCGGTATCCCCTCCCCCCGCCTCAGCCGGGTCAAGCTGGGTAAACAACCACTGGGTAAACATCCGCTCGCGGGGACCTTGACCCGCGTCCCTTTCCGCACCGTCCTGGAGTGGGCGAGTGCTGGTCGGCCGCACAACACTGGAAATGAGCTTGTCAATCGCTGATGACCTGCTCAATGCCGGCAGCGGTCAATACCCGCTCCGACCACGCCAGTAGCATCTGCGGGTCGGCACGTTCGATCTTGCGGTGTACCGCCGCGGGCACGTCTCCGAATTTCAATTGCAGTAACCGCAGCAAGATCATCGCTTCACCTTCTTGCTTGCCTTCCAATTTACCTTCCAGCCTGCCCTGCTCGATGAAGCGTTCGGAAAAACTCATCATGATCTTGGCCTCTTGGGGATACTCTCGTTTGTAGCTGGCCCGCTCATTCTCGTCCAGATCTCCGTAGGTGTCGATGAAGTCAATGTATTTCAGTTGCTTTTTCGGGTCGTCTTCGAGGTTCGCCAACCCGCTCACGGCCTGGGCATAGGCATCCAGCTTACGCCCCGGCGCATAGCGCATGTTCGGCAGATTGAGCCGCGCGACGATATTGTCACTGTCGCGAAAACGCTCGTAGTGGTCAAACGCTGTAAGGGGCGTCGCACCAATCCCGCAGCACCGCAACATCCCGCGCCGGTAGATAGTCGTAGTCGTCCATCAGGTCCGCGTGTACCGCCTCGGCCAATTTGTAGGAGACCTGACGCCGGGTCAGCATGTGGAAGTACCAGGCGAAGCGGTATCCGATGCGCCGATCGAACCCATGGATTAGGTTGGCCAGGCCCGCACCGCGGGTGACGCGTGCGTCGGGCAGGTCCGGGACCTCTTCGCTCGGCACCAGAAGCGGCTTGGCGCTCAGCCGGTCGTAACCCTGGAGGTCTCGATAGTCGCGGAGACCTAAGATCCAATGATCGCAGAAACAGGCGGATGTGGCGGCGCTGCTCCGATCCCAATCGCTCAAGAAGCGCTTGATGTTGGCGCTCGCGTCCTCCGACTCGATGAGCTCCGCCACGCGCACCAGGCGGCGAAACAGCAGGCGCGGCGGCGCCACCGGCTCGGGGGCCAGGCGCGGGCAATCCAGGGGATCGATGAAGTCTTCGAGATCGTCCGGCATCCAGTCCGGGGTCCACAGGGAACGCTCGATGACCTCCTGGACCTGCTCGACCTCGATTTGGATGTAATCCCGCGCCCGCTCTCCAGTGACCGCCGTGAGATAGTGGGTACGGCCTTCCAGCCTGGTCACGAAGCCGCCGCTCGCGGCGCATGTGTCCAGCAGCCGCTCCAGGTCGCCGCCGGACTGCGCTTGCGCCCAGGCAGCGAGGTGCTGGGCCACGGGTCGATGGTCCGCGTCCACGACGCCGCCGAGGCGATGCCAGCCGGTGCGGGTCATGGCGTAGCCTAGCCGCAGCTCCGGGACCTGCTCCTGCAGCAGGGCCAGGATGGCCGGCGGCGAGACGGATGCCGGCTTCCCATTGCAGGCATCGGCGATGCGCGCTTGCAGTGACATATCGCCGCTACCGGCACTGGCCGTCGGGGTGCGCGTCGTCATGGCTCGACTCCGAGGACTAGCGAGGTTTTGCCTCAGACCGACGAGGTATGCATTTTTCGTGCTTGGTCCCGAATGCGGGATCACGGCTCGTGCCCTTGGGACTCGAAACGGATGCGTTCCTCGGGGGGGCGTCCCATGAGCTTGGCCAGCCAGGGTGGCACCTTCGACGCCAACACCTGGCGCAGGGCGATGATGCGGTCGTGGGCGGGGCCACCTTGCGTGTCCTTGATGGGGTGGACGTTGGCCTTGACCACCTGGGCCGCCGCCGGACCGCCGATGGAGGCGATGTAGAGGAGCTGACAGTCCCGGATCAATCCCACACGGTAGGCGGTCTTGTCCTCGGTATGCGCAGCCTCGGGGACGCGGATGTCGATCAGCCGGTCTTCCTGGGCCGATACCTGATAGATCAGGAAACGCTTGGCCTGGCCGAAGTGCCCGTCGAGCAGGTCACCGGTGTCCGACGCGCAGGCGACGCGGATCGAATCCGGCATGTCCCCTTCCGCGTAGGGCTCCACCGACGGCAGGTCCGGGTCCGCAAGCGTACCCGGTTCGCCCCTGAGGATGGCCAACGCCTCTTGCAAGGTCTGCTCATCGAAATCCGCGAGCTCATCGCCGAGCGCCGCCTTCAGATCCGGCAGCTCGAGCCCTTCGAGTCCGCGGGCCGTTGGCGGAAGTCCGATTGCATCCTCGATGACTTGGATCAAACGCGCCATCCCCAGATGTGGCAGGAGGCGGGCGACCAGGGCGATACGCCGGGCGACGTCGTCGGAAAGAGTGGCTTGCGTCATTTCTTCATTCGTCTCGTTCCCACGCTCCAGAGACTGTGAAAGTATTTGCTTTTCCCGAAAGCGGTGGGATGAAGTTACCATATTCCACGCTGAATTCCATATCACGTGGGACTGAGGAGAAAGA
>NZ_FLUY01000637.1 GCF_900092655.1 Candidatus Thiosymbion oneisti | reverse complement strand
AAGACGGGGACAGCAAAGTTGTGAGCCGTAAGCCATATAGGTTGACCCGAGACCGGCCTCGAAACACAAGGAGCAGGAGGCCAAGCTGCCAGAGAAGCCGAAGCCAGCACGACGCGGGA
>NZ_FLUY01000791.1 GCF_900092655.1 Candidatus Thiosymbion oneisti | reverse complement strand
GTCTCGAGTAGCTTTAGCTTGACATCGGCTTCAGCCGACCCCTCATACCACCAACTTCCAGTTGGTGGTGGTTGATTATTTGGTCGTGCTTAATATGTAGTGATGAACTTCCCGCTGAACCTTTTTCTTCCCCGCTGGGAGAACTGCACGACCACTACATGTCAAGCACTACCGATTATTTCTAGGAGCGTTGATGGAGATATTCATGAATTTGAAAAGAAGCAATAGTTGTGGTATATAAAGCGTTTCGATGTATTTAAACACGGCGACTCGCCGTCTACTACCTGATAAGCGGCGCGTCCCTGCGCCGCTTATCGGGGAGCTAACCAGCAAGTGCAATATAAAACGTATTACCAAAAGGAAAGCACACCGGAACATGCACGGCGGCGCTTTGATCTCCCGACCGTTTCAGGCACCAAAACAGGAAATCGCCCGACAACAACGTCCGTGCAACATGCGCCGCGCCGCCTATCAAGACGCTGAACGCAGACAAACATCCATTGCCCCCGTCCATGGGGGCAATGGATGTTGCTGGTT
>NZ_FLUY01000106.1 GCF_900092655.1 Candidatus Thiosymbion oneisti | reverse complement strand
GCCCACGTGGTTTTCCTGCTCGTCATTGGTATCAAGGTCCTGCGTGTAGGCTTCCAGATCACGTGCGATCTTCTTCAGCTGCGCGTCCCAATCCTTCTTGGTCGTGATGCTGGCGTCACGGGCCTGGAAAAAGGAGCCGTCGATACCGATGGTTTCTCCACCCACCAGATCCAGTTCTCGACACAACAGAACGAAATCACGGTTCGCCGCACGCAGGGCGGTCCCGTTCACGCGCCGAAACTCAGCGCTGGTGCGGTAGCTTGGGACCAAGCCCTCCAGCCGCCAGATCAGCTCCAAGTTACGTCGCCACTCACGCTCCAGACGCCGCGAGCGCCGCACCCGATTGAGATCGCCGTCAAGATACAGTTTGAGCAGCAGGCTCGGATCGAACCCCGGCTGACCGGGCGTCAGATCGCCGCCGCTCTTGGTAAAGCCCAACGCCGGCAGGTCACGCGTATCAACGTAGGCATCAATCGCCCGAACCAGGTTGGTCTCGCTGACGTAATCTTCCACCCGCGGCGGCAGGAGAGCTTCCTGGGTACGGGCTACCCCTCGCTTGTAACGTCTCGCCATAATTGTCAGCCGATTGGATCTGGCTCGACCGCTGGTTTACCCTTTACTACCACCAACGGCGAATTC
>NZ_FLUY01000759.1 GCF_900092655.1 Candidatus Thiosymbion oneisti | reverse complement strand
AAATCTTTCTCCTCAGTCCCACGTGATATGGAATTCAGCGTGGAATATGGTAACTTCATCCCACCGCTTTCGGGAAAAGC
>NZ_FLUY01000767.1 GCF_900092655.1 Candidatus Thiosymbion oneisti | reverse complement strand
TCAATGCCATTAAGTTAAGTTTTGTAGGTCGGGTTAGGCGCGCCTTGCGATGCGGGCGTGGGCAACCGAGGTTGAACGCGCCGTAACCCGAC
>NZ_FLUY01000768.1 GCF_900092655.1 Candidatus Thiosymbion oneisti | reverse complement strand
GCCGATCAGCACAGAGGAGCTGCGTCCGCTGGAGCGGACAAGATGGCGTTCCCACGCTGGAGCGTGGGAACGAGCGCAGACAATGCCATTAAGTTAAGGGTCAATGCCATTAAGTTAGCTGCCAGCCGCTGATCGTGGTAGGTCGGGTTACGGCGCGTTCAACCTCGGTTGCCCACGCCCGCATCGCAAGGCGCGCCTAACCCGACCTACAAAACTTA
>NZ_FLUY01000713.1 GCF_900092655.1 Candidatus Thiosymbion oneisti | reverse complement strand
ACGCTGGAGCGTGGGGAGCCAGCCGAATATCAATGCCAGTAGAAAATCAATAGGTTAGTTTTTAGACAGCCTCTAAGACACAGAGCGCGCGGAGTGTTTTCGATAAAACCTTTGTTATGTGTTCATCGCTATGGCAAACCCCAACCTAGAACTCTTTCCAGATACGGAAGCGAAGTCTACAGGCGTAATGGCGGCACAACAGATCAAAAATGCCATTGACCAAGGGTACGTATTACCGGATCGGCCAATCGAGCCGGTCCAACTACAGCCATCGAGTTTGGATCTCAGGTTGGGGACACGGGCGTACCGCGTCAGGGCTGGTTTCTTACCAGGCCCGAAATCCACTGTCCTCGCCTGCCTGGAGCAGCAAGGGGACGACGTCGTCGAGCTCGACCTTTCGTCTCCGCAAATATTCGAGCGTGACCACGTCTATATAGTACCCCTTATGGAACGGATGAGGCTTCCGAAGAAAGTATCCGGAAAAGCCAATCCGAAGAGCAGTACCGGGCGATTGGATATCTTCACCAGGCTGATTACGGATTATGGCATGGAGTTTGATCGCGTCCCGGAAGCCTACATAGGGCCCTTGTATGCAGAGATTTCTCCGCGATCCTTTTCGGTCCGCGTTCATCATGGAGCCACGCTGAATCAGTTACGATTTGTTGTCGGTTCCCCATCTCCGTCGGACAGGAGTATTCGCGACCTCCATAAAAGCCAAGGACTGGTCTATGCCAATGACGGTATCGTCATTGACGCGAACGTCGATAAGGGGCTTACGCTTTCAATAGACCTTGAGTTAGGCAATGATTCGGGACCTGTCGGATACATTGCGAGAAGTACTTCCGCTGTGATCGATATTAGTAAGACGAACCACTACGAGACCGAGAAATTCTGGAAATCGATAGAAAGGCCAATGGACGGCCGAATCATAATCGAGCCAAATCACTTCTACATCCTTGCTTCCAAAGAGTTGGTCAGGATTCCACCCGATTACGCCGCCGAGATGATTGCCTTCGATCCGGTTATTGGGGAGTTCAGGGCTCATTACGCCGGTTTTTTCGATCCCGGGTTCGGTGATGGTAACATCCAGGGAGTGCGCGCCGTTCTCGAAGTAAGGGCTCACTATGTGCCCTTTTCTCTGCAACATGGGCAAATTGTAGCGAGGATGATATACGAAAGAATGATGCAGGTACCGGACCGCCTATACGGCAGGGAGCTTGGATCGTCATATTACAATCAAGGGCTCACACTGAGTAAACATTTTGTTCGAGGTCTATGAGTACCATTAACCCGCATATCTCACCGGCCTGCATAGCCTTAGAGACTGTCTAAAAAATCAAGATACCTTGGTCTTAACTGCTTGCCGAAGGATTCAGCCGCAAATGAACGCGAATGAACGCAAATGAAGATCACTGCTTAAATTTGCGTCTATTTGCGGCAAAAAATAAGGGGCTTAAGGGCACCTTGCAAAATTACTGCTTAGGGGGCTAGCCGAGGGTAACATCCTGCCAGTCCAAAAAGAATGCTCATCGCCGGGTGAACCATGGGCCAGCGCAGCTTCTTCGACATTGAAAACCGGTTACGGAGCATCAGCAAGCTCGGTGACCCGCGGGAG
>NZ_FLUY01000769.1 GCF_900092655.1 Candidatus Thiosymbion oneisti | reverse complement strand
CCGATAGCCGGAAGGGCCAACGAAATATCGGTAGTCCCGGGAGCCGACAAGATGTCGGCGATCCCAGGGGCCGACAGGATG
>NZ_FLUY01000774.1 GCF_900092655.1 Candidatus Thiosymbion oneisti | reverse complement strand
GGGATGACAATTTCGTGAGGATTCGCGTGATTCGTCGTTTCTTTTCTTACTTTGCCGACCGGTAACGCTTAACTTAACGGCATTGATACTATCCTGCTTCGCCTTGCCGAACCGGGGTGGTTTACCGGACGGCTTGGAGTGCGAATGGAAGATACCAGCGGACAGGTTTGTTTACTCATGTATCCTTCATGCCAAGGGATGCCAGTCACCCCCATTATCCACAGCTTGGTCCGGGCTAGTCGCGCCCGGCTCGATCGCTGCCTCCCGGCGCTCCTGGTCCAGATACCGCATCAGGGCCCGCGTCAGATCCCTCGTACCCTCGCCCGTGACGGCGGAGATACCAAATGCCGGGCCGCTCCAGCCGAGCCGCTCCAGGATCCCGGTACGCCGCCGTTCAAAGTCCGCGGGATCCAGCAGGTCGCGCTTGTTGAGCACGAGCCAACGCTCCTTCCGTGCCAGGTTCCCATCGTAGGCCCTGAGCTCACTTTCGACCTCGCGCACCTGTTGTACCGGATCCACAAAATCGTCCGGGGGGGCAATGTCTAGTAGATGCAACAATAATCTGGTGCGGGCAAGGTGCTTGAGGAAGCGAATGCCCAATCCCGCCCCCGTGGCCGCACCCTTGATGACACCTGGTATGTCCGCGACGACGAAGCCGCGCCCGTTTCCCGAGCTGACCACGCCCAGATTGGGGTACAGGGTCGTGAAGGGATAGCCCGCTACCTTCGGCCGGGCACCGGATAGCTTGCGAATCAGACTCGATTTACCCGCGTTCGGGAAGCCCAGCAGCCCAACGTCCGCGAGCAGAATGAGTTCCAGGTGGAGCCGGCGCTGCTCCCCAGGTGTTCCCGGCGTGGATTGGCGCGGCGCGCGGTTGGTGCTCGACCGGAAGCGGGCGTTGCCGATACCGTGGAAACCACCCTGGGCAACGAGCAGACGCTCACCTTTACGCAAGAGCTCGCCGATGGACTCCCAGGTCTCCTTGTCCCGCACCCGGGTGCCGACCGGAACCCGTACCAGCAAGTCCTCGCCGCTACGACCGGTCATATTGCGGCCCATGCCGTCCTTTCCGCGCTCGGCGCGGAATCCTCGCCGATGGCGGAAATCCACGAGGGTATTGAGATTGGCGTCCGCAACCAGAAAAACACTGCCGCCGTCCCCGCCGTCCCCACCATCCGGGCCGCCTCTGGGGATGAACTTCTCGCGCCGGAAGCTCACGCAACCGCTGCCGCCGTCGCCGGCCTCGACGCGGATACTGGCCTCATCGACGAACTTCATGACTTGATTTCTAAGGACCTGTTGTTGCCCCTGCCTGCCTGACACTCCGAAGTTTGACGGGGACCATGGCCGGAGACATCACAACACAGTCAAAAACGCAAAAAGCCCCGTCACTCGACGAGGCTTTTCCACCTAGAGACTTAGGACCTGAAAACGGGGAGATTAAGCGGTCTCGACGCTGACGTACTTGCGGTTCCTGGGGCCCTTGACTGCGAACTTCACGACGCCCTCCGCCAGCGCATAGAGGGTGTAATCCCTACCACGACCCACATTCTCACCATTATGGAACTCGGTGCCCCGCTGACGGACGATTATATTGCCGGCCCGGACCGCCTGGCCGCCGTAGATCTTGACGCCGAGGCGTTTGGATCGTGAATCGCGACCATTACGGGAGCTGCCGCCTGCCTTTTTGTGTGCCATGGTGCCATTCTCCTCAACCGGCGTTGATACCGGTAACCTCGAGCTCCGTGAACCCCTGACGATGGCCTTGGCGCTTCAGGTGGTGCTTACGCCTGCGGAACTTGATGACCTTGACCTTTTTGTCACGGCCATGGGATTTAATGGTAGCCGTCACCTTGCCGCCGTTCAGGTAGGGCTTGCCAACCTTGATATCCTCACCGTCAGCAACCATGAGCACCTTGTCGAGCTCGACAGCCGCACCCGCCTCGGCAGCGATTTTCTCGACTTTCAGCGTGTCGCCCTCGGCAACCCGGTATTGCTTGCCCCCGGTTTGAATTACTGCGTACATGAAACCCGTCTCCCTAACAATCTGTCCGGTTGGCGCCCCTGGGGCGGGACAAGCCGAGGGAAAGGGATGTTAGCTTGTGCTGCCGATCGAGTCAAACCATCCGGATTTAAGGCAGTGGCTCAGTTTGAAAATTTTATGCTTGGCCGCTCACTTTCCGGCCCATTTAACGCCACGACGCAATGGCGCC
>NZ_FLUY01001670.1 GCF_900092655.1 Candidatus Thiosymbion oneisti | reverse complement strand
ATGCCTAGCGCTGTAGGTTCCGGTAAGCATCGGGGTGAGGTTGCCGCCGCACTCCAAAACGTCCGGTGGTACCCTTCCATGAT
>NZ_FLUY01001866.1 GCF_900092655.1 Candidatus Thiosymbion oneisti | reverse complement strand
GACTCAACCACTATGCACTAAAGTGCATAGGTTGCCCCCTGGACTGAAAGTCCTAAATCATTCCAGGATAATGTTTCC
>NZ_FLUY01001233.1 GCF_900092655.1 Candidatus Thiosymbion oneisti | reverse complement strand
GGCGTCTTGGGGCTGCTGTCTACCTATACCTCGGCTAAGCCCCGATCGGATACCAGTCTGGAATCCATAAAGAGCCTCGATCAAAACCTGGCCCCATTAAGGACACCTTGAAAAATCCACTTTTTCGGCGCGTTTTGTAAGTAGTTGATGAACTGCTTACAGGCTTATGCCGAGCGGGGT
>NZ_FLUY01000636.1 GCF_900092655.1 Candidatus Thiosymbion oneisti | reverse complement strand
CCAGACCATGAAAAGCTGGTACCAAAAACAACCCAATCTGTTCAAAAAACGTGTCTATAATCTGGCGGGACTTGACATCTATCAAGGGTACTCTGAACCAAAGCGACCGATGGTGGTCGTCTCCAAACGCAATCGAACATAGAAATGCTGCAAGTCGCACGTGATTATCTGAAAAGCCTCCTGCTGGTGGAGCTGTTCCGGGGCTTAAGTGTCACCGGACGCTATATGTTCGGCCGCAAGTTCACGGTCCAGTACCCGGAGGAGAAGGCGCCCATTTCACCCCGTTTCCGAGGTCTGCACGCCCTGCGGCGCTATCCGAACGGAGAGGAGCGATGCATCGCCTGTAAGCTGTGCGAGGCGACCTGTCCGGCCTTGGCCATCACCATCGAGGCTGAACCCCGCGCGGACGGCTCCAGGCGCACGACCCGCTACGACATCGATCTGTTCAAATGCATCTTCTGTGGCTTCTGTGAGGAATCGTGCCCGGTGGATTCTATCGTGGAGACCCAGATCGCTGAGTACCACTTCGAGGAACGCGGCGAGCATATCATGACCAAAGAAAAGCTCCTTGCAATCGGTGACAAATACGAGGCCGAGATCGCCGCCGACCGCGCCGCGGATGCACCGTATCGATAAGAATTCGAACCGCAAAGGCACAAAGGAGCGAAGGTTTTTTTAGCCGCAAATGAACGCGAATGGCCACAAATCAACGTCAATGGACCAAGAATTGTCGATGATGGCGAGCTGATCTCGGCTGTTCGTTTCACTTGCGGCAAAAAAGCAAAACCGCCGAGGTCCGGATTGGGTATAGGAAAGATGATCTAATCGTTCCAATCGATCCGCAGGTGACGCAGATTAAAAACAAAACAATCTGTGAGAATCTGCGTAATCTGTGGACAGAAAAGATAATGTAATCTATTTGAGGTCAATTTGCGTTCATTCGCGTTCATTCGCGGCAAAAAATAATTCCCATGGGGATGCGTCGCCTCGCGTAGAGGCACAATTTGGCTGGGGGCTGAGAAACAAGCAAATGGGATTTCGTGAATTGATGAAAGTGAAGATTCAACTTGGCAAACTTTTGCGCGCTTCGCGCCTTTGCGGTTAAAAAAACTTACCCGGATCCGATCATGGGCTTCGAAAAGGTTCTCTTCTACGTCTTCGCGGGCATCGCGGTAATCGCGGCCGCCATGGTAATCACCCGCCGTAATCCGGTGCATGCGGTGCTCTACCTGGTGTTGACCTTCGTGACGAGCGCGATGCTGTGGATGCTTCTGGAGGCGGAGTTTCTCGCCATCGTGCTGGTGCTGGTCTATGTGGGCGCCGTCATGGTCCTGTTCCTGTTCGTGGTTATGATGTTGGATATCGACGTGGCGGCCATGCGCGCGCAGTTCGTCCGCTATCTGCCGCTCGGGCTCCTGATCGCCGTCATCATGCTGGTAGAGATCTTCCTGGTCCTGGGTCCGGATACCTTCGGCTTGGAGCAATTCGCCAAGCCGGAAGCCCAGCCGGTGGATTACAGCAACACCTCCGAGCTGGGGATGGTCCTGTACACCGTCTATATGTACCCGTTCGAGATCGCGGCGGTGATCCTGTTGGTCGCCATCGTCGCCGCCATCCGGTTGACCCTACGCCGGCGCCCCGATACCAAGTACCAGGATCCGTCGCAACAGGTGCGGGTCAGAAAAGGACCGGATCGGGTCCGAGTCGTCAAAGTAGCGGCGGAGCCGAGGGTGGTGCCCGCGAAGGCCCAGGCAACACCCGCACCGAGCGAGGCGGAGGTACCATGATTTCCCTGACCGAATACCTGCTGCTGGGGGGAATCCTGTTCTCCATCGGTGTCGCCGGGATCTTTCTCAACCGGAAGAATGTCATCGTCCTGCTCATGTGCATCGAGCTCATGCTGCTGGCGGTGAATATGAACTTCATCGCCTTCTCCCACTTCCTGGGGGACACCACGGGGCAGATCTTCGTGTTCTTCATCCTCACGGTAGCGGCGGCGGAGGCGGCCATCGGTCTGGCGATCCTTGTGGTCCTGTTTCGTGCTCGTCAAACGATCAACGTAGAGGATCTGGACACGCTGAAGGGTTGAGCAATTCTTCGAGGTTCGTGCTTTTGTCCAATTAGAAACGTTGCGACGAGCGTTCAGAATTAGGTGATAGAGGAAACCGTGGCAATCGAGAATATCTCGGAAACGCTGAAACGGGAGTTGCCCGCGCTGTTGCGGGACGATCCGGATCTGCGTCGTTACGTCCTGGAGCTAACGCGCGGAGAGTATGCGGATCGGCAGCAGACGGAAGACCGCTTTGACCGTATTCTGGAGGAATTGCGTCAGGACCGCGAGGCCCAAGAACGCAAATGGGCGAAGCAAGACCGCAAGTGGGAGGAGCAAGACCGCAAGTGGGAGGAGCAAGACCGCAAGTGGGAGGAGCAAGACCGCAAGTGGAAGCAAGCGCAGGAGGAGAATAGGCGTGAATGGGAAGAGCAAAATCGCAAGTGGTGGGAAGCGCAGGCGGAGAATAAGCGCAGATGGGAAGAACAAGATCGCAAGTGGGAGGAAAGCCGAGCCGAGTTCCAGCAGGTACATCAGGAAATCATGGCCCTGGCCGAAAGGCATGATCGCCACATCGGTGCTTTAGGTGCGCGCTGGGGCCTGCAATCGGAGGCGACGTTCCGCAATGCCCTGGCCGGGATCCTGGAAAAGAACTTTGATATACAGGTGCTCAACGTCAATGAGTACGACGATCAGGGGGAGGTCTTTGGTCGGCCGGACCAGGTGGAGCTGGATGTAATCATCAAGAACGGCCTGTTGCTCATTTGCGAGCTGAAATCCTCCATCGACAAGGGCGGTATGTATCTCTTCGAGCGCAAG
>NZ_FLUY01000787.1 GCF_900092655.1 Candidatus Thiosymbion oneisti | reverse complement strand
CGTGTAGTTACTGTCGATCTGGACATGCATAGGGTATTGTGGCCCCTGGAAAGTCACCCAACTCCCCAGGAGCCCCCC
>NZ_FLUY01000091.1 GCF_900092655.1 Candidatus Thiosymbion oneisti | reverse complement strand
CGCTGCGTGGGAACCAGAGACCGGGAGCGGGGCTTTTGCGACACCCTCCCGCCGGGAGAGGGGCTTTGAGGCTTAACTTAATGGCATTGAC
>NZ_FLUY01000789.1 GCF_900092655.1 Candidatus Thiosymbion oneisti | reverse complement strand
CATTGCGTATACACGGGAACCGAACCTGCCGGCGGTCCGGCGTTATCCGGTGCGGCCCACAAGGCGTCTGCTCTGACTGTTGCCGACAGCTGGTCATTGGGTGCGTAAGCCGTCTGAAAGACGGCGGTCCCAGCGTTGGCTCGTTCCCACGCTCCAGCGTCACTGCCATTAAGTTAAGGAAAAGCGCAAAAATATGCCGCATACTTCACGTTT
>NZ_FLUY01000790.1 GCF_900092655.1 Candidatus Thiosymbion oneisti | reverse complement strand
AAAAACGTGAAGTATGCGGCATATTTTTGCGCTTTTCCTTAACTTAATGGCAGTGACGCTGGAGCGTGGGAACGAGCCA
>NZ_FLUY01000792.1 GCF_900092655.1 Candidatus Thiosymbion oneisti | reverse complement strand
GATGGTAAAAATCTCGGGATTTTGAATCATTAAGAATTAACTACCTTACTATATCACTCTGATATTTACCACTACCGCTTTCTCTGGCTCCCACGCTCCAGCGTGGGAGCAAGCTTGTTCCGACGGAGGAGGGATCTCGACGCTCCAGCGTCTTGAAACCTCGGCCGCTGGAGCGGCCACAACTGCGTTCCCACGCTGGAGCGTGGGAACGAGCCATAAACTGCTCGCGGATTGCACGCAGCCGGCCTGATCGACAAACGCCGCATGCACGAGTTCGATGCATTGTGCCATCTCGATAAAGAGAGCCACTATGAACACTTCACTCGACCGCATCACCATCGATCCTGAGCGGATGAACGGTCAACCCTGTATCCGTGGTATGCGCCTGACGGTGCATCGCGTGGTCGAGGCTGTCGCCCTCTACCCGGATCGCATCGAGCGCAAGCGGGAGTATCCGGAGCTTGAGGATGATGACATCCGCCAGGCCTTGGAATCGGAGAGCAACTCATGCAAGGGGCGATGGTGACGATTACCGAGCGTAGCATCCGCCTATGGCGAGATGCGTGAGAAAAGCCTCCACCTTCGGCGCGCCCATCTCCGCGGGATGACGCTTGGCGTGAAACAAGATAAAGCGGCGAATCCAATCCGGATAGGCTTGCTCGGTGCGGATGCTGTCGTGCTTAAAACGGATTGTATCCCGCACCTGGTCGAGCAGGCGGGGCTTGGTCTGCGTTCCGGCGGAGGGGGTATTTCCCCTGTCAGTACCTGACGGGTTTGTCCTATATATCGGCAATATATACAGGCACTTGCGAACAGGCAAGCAGATTAGACCTCACTTTTGACGTATTTTCTTACGTCGTTTTTGAGGTCTACTTGTAGTTAGCTGACAAAGGTAGTTTTTAATAATCTTCCCATCGAAACCAATAGACAAGAAAGGATGGCAGATCAATGAGCGAAACTATTGTTGTAGCAATTATTGCCGCAGTTATTGGTGCTTTAGGTGCCGTTATTGCTGCTGGTTTTGCGGAGGTAGTGAAACATTGGCTCAAGGAAAAGAAACCAGATTTTAAGAGAATCAAGATCATTATACCTGTTTTCGTTGTATCAATTACCGTCGGTGCTGTTGTTGGCCCGACAATAAACGATCATTTCACCACAGTCGATACAGGTTCATTCAATTTAGAGGCTGATGAGGAGAGAAGATTTAGTTTTTTTCTAGAGGCAAAAGGTTTTCGGGGAGGGGAAAATATATCATTTGCAGCTAGCAATGGCGATTGTGATAGATCTTCAAGTTATGTGGTTTATTTCATATGGGGGAAATTTGTTTCCGAGGAAATATTGATGGAATGCGGTAAAGGCCAAAATGCTGAAAAAGAATTTTTTACAGGTTTTGGGGGCGGAAATGTTGAACTAGAAGCTATTTTTAAGATTTATAATGAAAAAGCAAAAAGACCGGTAACTAACGCGAGCTTGAGAATATCGTATGGTACTAAAGGACATAAACTTAAATGGATTGAGCAGTAAATGATTGCAGCTAACAAAAGCCTCCAGCCGACCGCCTAAAGCGCCGCTCGCTTCGCTTGCGTCGCATTAGGCGGCGGCTGAGGCGTAACGTTAGGTCAACCGACTATCTAGTGAGAAATACAATTATGAGTTTAGTCATAGATAATCAAATTTTACAAGCAGCACATATTTCAGAAAACGGCTTGAGAGCAGAAATCGCCGTATTACTTTATCAACAGGAACGGTTAACATTAGCACAGGCTGCCCATATGTGTGATTTTTCTCGTTATCGGTTTCAGCATCTACTCGCAAGCAGAGGCATCAAAATACATTATGATGTGGAGGACTTTGAACAAGACCTTGATACATTAAAATATCTGAGTCGATTATGATTGTCGCAAGTGATGCATCTCCGATAATTGCATTATCCGCAATCGGTCAATTATCATTATTGTCAAAACTTTACGAAGGAATACTTATCCCTCAACATGTGTATAATGAAATAATCACACCTATTTCAGATCTGCCAGGGAAAATTGAAATCCAAAATTCCAACTGGATTAAAGTGGTATCAGTTACAAATCGCATTTTGGTACAAGCTTTGGAGATCGAGCTCGATAGAGGAGAAGCTGAAGCTATTGTGTTAGCATTGGAACAAGATGCCGATTTATTATTGGTCGATGAGCGTCGTGGGCGGCTGGTAGCACGGCGATTAAACCTGAAAGTAGTAGGTGTCATTGGTGTTTTAGTGGAAGCAAAAACGAAAGGGTATATTAAAACACTTGCACCATTATTGGAACGTTTGCAATTGGGAGCAGGTTTTCGTTTAAGTAATGCATTGGTTAAACGTGTATTGCTGGAGGTAGGAGAATAAGATCGGACCGACGAGGCGTGAACTTCTTGTGCAGTGCAAAAAGTTGACTCATTTGTAAAGATTCGGGTCCCTCAAGGAATCCTAGATGGAAGTTCGCCGTAGTTGTTCGCTCAGGAGACCGAGGCAACAAGTCGTCGGCAGGTCTTAACTCATTGTTTCTAGTACCTAGTTTCGACCGGTATTGCAAATTCATAGCCTCTAGTTGACTCTCACGCTCCAATGTCAAAGCCAGCAGTATCAATTGAAACTAGGTACTAGGTGCGTTGATGGAGATATTCATGAATTTGATAAAGAAGCAAGAATTGTGGTATAGAAGGCGTTTCGACGTACTTAAACACGGCGACTCGCCGTCTACTACCTGTTAGGCAACCATAGTATGACGTGGTCTGAATCATTATCGGTTCTATCAATCCTTGTGGCTGGATTGTCTGCTCTATATGCACGGCACTCTTGGCAAGAGGCAATAAAAGCAAATACCATTTCCAATCATGAAAGAAAAAGGGAAATATACAACGCCTTTGATACTTTAAAGTTCGCAATGCTTCGAGAAGCTTGCGGGATCAATCATGAGAGTGTGGGAAAATTCTATCAGCCATCCAGAGATTCGGAGTTCTATTTCTCTGAAAAAACCCATAATAAGATCAATCGCTATTTTCATGTATGCTTTGAGTTGGCTGAGCTTAATCGCAAGAAATCAACAAGAGATAATGATGAAATAACACTCTCTGAAATTCATAGCAAGCAAGATGCGCTATTAAATGAAGAAACAAGGCTATCAAAAGAAATTGATGAAGAGTTACGTAATCTTCTTAAATTGCCAGAGTGAATGCAATTAATGCCTAACATGCGGCTAAACTCGGACCACCCAAAGCGGTGCGGCTTTCGCTGCGCTACAGCCACACCGCTTTGGGTGGCCGGTTAGCCTTGACGATAAGCGGCGCGTCCCTGCGCCGCTTATCGGGGAGCTAACCAGCACGTGCACTATAAAAGGTATTACCAAAAAGAAAGCACACAGGAACATGCACGGCGGCGTTTTGATACCCCGACCGTTTCAGACACCAAAACAGGAAATCGCCTGACAAAAACGTAGGTGCAACATGAGACGCGCCGCCTATCAAGACGCTGAACGCAGACAAACATCCATTGCCCCCGTCCATGGGGGCAATGGATGTTGCTGGTT
>NZ_FLUY01000793.1 GCF_900092655.1 Candidatus Thiosymbion oneisti | reverse complement strand
CTAACCAGCAACATCCATTGCCCCCATGGACGGGGGCAATGGATGTTTGTCTGCGTTCAGCGTCTTGATAGGCGGCGCG
>NZ_FLUY01001391.1 GCF_900092655.1 Candidatus Thiosymbion oneisti | reverse complement strand
CGCTCGATGAGCCGCTCCCGGGCATCGGCCATGAGACCTAAGGTAATCGGGCGGGCACGGTCGTGGCCTGCCTTCATTTCAAAACAGGCCTCGTAGCCGAGGGCATTGACCAGCCAAGGCTGACCGCC
>NZ_FLUY01000960.1 GCF_900092655.1 Candidatus Thiosymbion oneisti | reverse complement strand
ACTGATTAACTTGGTTTCTACTTCGGTAAGTTGGACCGGCTTTGGTCTGAGAACCATGGTTGACTCCTCATCGTGCTCGTCGAAGATAGGGAATAGTTTAACAAATACAGAACGTTAGGTGTTAACTTAATGGCATTGAGTTAATAGGAGACTGAGATTATGGCACAAATAGACGAGGCTCCGACCACCGATGAGATTATTCGAGAAGTCAGGGCCACCAAGGAAACCCTGGCGCGATCCGTGGATTACGACATCCAGCGTATTTTGAAGGACGCGCGCAGGCGGCAACGATCAAACGGCAGAAAAATCATAGCTGCACCTATTCATTCTCACCTTCCCGACGAACGCCTTGAACGCGGATGCTAATCATGAAACTCCCCTATGGCATCGCCGATTTCTATGCCCTGATTACGGAAGGCTATTTTTACGCCGATCGTACGGACCGTATCGCCTTCATCGAAGAAGCGGGTAAGCATCTGCTATTCCTGCGTCCGCACCGGTTCGGCAAGAGCTTGGTGCTCTCGATGCTGGAAAACTATTACGACGTGGCAAAAAGCGACGAATTCGAACGGCTGTTCGGACATCTGGAGATTGGCCGAAACCCCACACCGCTGCACAACCGCTATCTCGTGATGCGCTGGGATTTCTCCGCGGTGATGACCCATGGGGACACCGAGGCCATCGGGCGAGCCTTGTATAACCATATCAATGCCTGCGTGCGAAGTTTCATCACGCACTATCATGACATTTTGCCCCAGACGGTCGAGATCCATCCCGAGGATGCCCTGTCATCCTTTCAATCCGCCATCGACGCCGTAAACCGAACGCCCTACAACTTCTATTTGTTCATCGACGAATACGACAACTTCGCCAACGAGGTCATGGCCGCGCAACTGAATGGCGGACAGGACCGCTACGCGACGCTGGTCCATGGCGAGGGGATACTGAAAACGGTATTCAAGACGATCAAATTCCTGGGCAGTGGGCAGGGTCTGGATCGGGTATTCATCACCGGGGTGTCGCCGGTGGTCATGAACGATATCAGCAGCGGTTACAACGTCGTCAAAAACATTTCCCTGCGTCCCGAATACCATGATCTGTGCGGTTTCCATGAAAGCGAGGTGGCCGGTGCGCTGGAAAAAATCGGCGAGGAATGCGGATTGGCGGAGGCCCAGGTGGCGGAGGCCCTTGTCATGATGCGCACCTTCTACAATGGCTACCGCTTCGGCTACGGGGACGGCCCCCTGCTGTACAACCCCACCCTGGCCCTGTATTTCTTCGATGAATACAGCCGTGATTGCGCCTATCCGCGGGCCATTCTCGACAGCAATTTGGCCATGGATCGCAACCGCATCGAGTACATCGCGGCGCTCCCCCACGGCGACGAACTGGTTACCAGGGCGCTCGATCCCACCAATCCGCCCTTAATCGGCGAGTTGGCCGACCGTTTCGGCGTCGAGGACATGCTGAAGGCCACTAAAGACCAACCCTTCCTGGCCTCCTTGATGTATTACTTAGGGATTTTGACCATCACCCATCGGGATGCCATGGGTCGATTGACGCTGGGCATACCGAATCTGGTGATCCGGCGTCTGTATGTGGAACGTATCCGGGACGCCACGCTGCCGGAATACGAGGATCGCGAAACGTCCCGCAGTGCCGCGGAACACTTCTACACCAGCGGCGACCTCGAGCCCCTGTGCGCGTTCATCGAGAATCGCTACTTCCAGGTATTCGACAATCGGGACTATCGCTGGAGCAACGAGCTGGTAGTCAAAACCGCGTTCCTGGTCATCCTCTTCTCCGACACCTTCTATATCATGGACTCGGAGACGGCCATCGATACGGGCTATGCGGATCTGAGCATGATCGTCCGGCCCGACATGCGCCGGTATCAGCTGCTGGATCACCTGCTGGAATTCAAATACGTACCGCTGAAGGCGCTGAACATGAGCAGCGAGGAACTCAACCACTACCAGCTGAAGCTGGTAGGTTGGGCCACTAAAGTGGCCCTCGGCGGACTCAACCGCCGACTGAAG
>NZ_FLUY01000154.1 GCF_900092655.1 Candidatus Thiosymbion oneisti | reverse complement strand
CCAGGTCCTCTCCATTAACTCCCTTTCTACCTGATCCTTGGCTCTCCCTTGGATACAGAACATACAAGGGTGGGGTGTGTCCACTGGGTAGGCTGGACACCGCATGTCGGGCGCGGGAGGGCCATCCAAAGATGCGGTTCGCCGCTGCCCAGGCGTCCATTGATGCGGTTCGCGCCTCCTCGTGATGCCATCCTGAATTGACCAACCGCGCTCACCGCATCCTACGGGCTGCGGGCTTCATAGGGTCTACGGGCTTGGCCCCCTCTCCCGGCGGGAGAGGGGCTTTTGCAACACCCTTGGGGGGAGAGGGGCTTGGTGTGCCGAGCTCAACGCAATTGTCGCCAGGATCTTCTGCCTGTGCCGCCGGCAGTGGTCGGGCCCCCCGTATGCTCGTCCGCCGCACCGACGGGGATGCCGTGCGGTGTTTTCGCAATATCCGTATCGGATGCTCGGGCCGATAGGGTTACCGGGGTTGCGTCGCTCGGGCCAGCCGGTATCTTCAAGAAGTCGGCGTCCGAGCGTTCGCCGTCCCCGCTGACATGGAACCGGCCTGCACCGACACGCCTTCCGTTCTCGATGTCGAGCACCATCGCCCAGCCTTGACCGCCGAGCTTGCAGCGATCATTTGTTGGGATGCGGGTGGTGAAGCGGATGTGTCCGCCGCGCAATCGGGGGGTGCCGACCAGGTGTTCTCCCTGCCTCCCGCCGTTGGGTGACACCAGGTCGAGAAACCATCCTTGCCGGGTGGTCCAGTCGATGGGGTTGTCGGACACGACCCGCCAATGGTTGCCGGCTATTGTCACCTCATGGGTAATGGTTTGCCGCTGCAATCGGCTCCTGCTGCCGTGGGGCCCGCTGTCCTTTCCGTTCCCGGTCGATGTCACCGGTGTACCCTGGTCCCGGATCCCATAGAAGGATTGCACGGCAGGGTCCGGGCCAAGATTGCCGGCGCCGGCGCCGGAATGGCGTCCGGTACCGAAATAGATCAGGTAGCCGGCACCGGTGGGGTGTTGGCCGATTTCCGGCTCCAGGGTGATCGGCTGCGGGTTGCCGGCATCGTCCATGGCCCGGAACAAGGGTTGGGGGTTCTCTCTGGAGCCGTAGGCCACTTTCCAGCGTTCCGGTTGGGTGTGGGAGAGGTCGAATTTCCACAGATTCCCGTGCAGATCCCCGGCATAGGCGGCAAGGATGGTGCGCCGGTTGTCGGCCAGCAGGGCGGGTGCGGCCAGGCCGTTCGGGGTGGTGGAGGGGTCTGCCGCCCCGGTCGCTATCTCCGCGAGCAGGGTGCCGTCGGACACGTCCAGGACGTAGAGTACCGCTCGCCCCTCCGCGCTGTCGTAACCATTGCCGAAGACCGCCGCCCAGGTGCCGTCCCGCATCCTGGCGACGGTCCCCCGGTGGAGCGGATAACCCAGGTGTGGAAGCTCCGCATCCGTGCGCTCCCACAGGAGGTTCTGCTTGGAGAAGCCGTCCGGGGTGGTGATATCGAGGGCGAAGACCGACTTCCCTTGCGCCCCCGGCGAACCGATCAGCACCGTCCGCCAGGCGCCATCGATGTAGGCGTCCCCAAAGTTCGGCGAATGCTTATGGCGTTGGCCCGGTGAGGTGGGGTCGGGCAACCTCCGGGGCAGGCGAGTGGGAATAAAGACGAACCGCTCGCTTCCGGTGTCGGCGTCGAAGGCCTGTAGCCTGCCGTCGTTCGTACTTAGGTAGAGCATCTTCCGGCGTCCGCGATTGGAGGCACGATATGCTTGATAGCTGTCTCGAGCGGCTAGGTCCGTCAGCAGGCGTGCATATCCGAAATCGGGATTATGGACGTAGACCGGATCGGAGTCGGCAAGGCCACTCGGTAGCTTGCCGCAGTCCTGGGAGCTGCCGCCATGCCGGATTGCGCGGCCCTGATCGCCGTGGGGGACCTGGCTATCCCGAGCTGCCGCCGGTGCGAATGCGGGGGGATCGGAAACAGGTAGGGATGGCTGCGCGACGGCAGGTCTTCCGAGTGCCGCGGCAAACAGGGCAACCAGTACGGCAGTGCCGGAGTATCGATAGCGTCGGTTGAGTTCTGCCATTGGAAATTTGGTAGTGGTAAATTTTTAACTGATAGATTGGTTGATAGCGCCCGTAGGATGCGGTGAGCGTGGTATACCGCTTCATGGATGGCATTGACGGCCGGCGCGA
>NZ_FLUY01001823.1 GCF_900092655.1 Candidatus Thiosymbion oneisti | reverse complement strand
GCTGATGATGAGATGATCGATCACTTCGACCTTAAGGAATTTGCCTGCCTGGATAAAATGATCGGTGAGATCCTGATCTTCGATTGAAGGCGTCACATTCCCGCCGGGATGGTTATGGACCATAATCACCTGAACGGCGAGCTTGTAAATCGCCATGCGGAAGGCTTCTCTGGGGTTGATGCCCGCCATGTTGGAAGAACCCAGAGCGACCAACTCGATATAGAGGATCTTGTTCGCTTGATTCAAGCCTACCATCCAGAAGTGTTCCTGACCTTGACCGATTTTATTCTCTCTACGGAGAATTTGGCGCATGATCGGATAAATGTCTTCCGCACTGTTTACGGTGACTTTTTGTTGCTTGCTTAATTTGACTTCCATCGTGGGACCTCTATAGAACGCCTAACACCAAAGCTAAGCCGACACCCGCCACCATTTAGCCAAAAAACAGAACCCAAAAAGCCCGGCGGCGGGTGGTCGGCCTTGAGCGCCGAGTTAGGCTAATGCCATTCCGTGCTCTTTTGCATACTGACGTAGAGCTTTATTGACAGAATCTGAATCAGGAAAGAGCTTGTGCAATTCAGGGGCAATAACCACGATATTCGTTCCTTCCCGGTAACCTTTAACATATTTCCCACGTACCCCTGACTTGATAAGCTCTGCTGGATATTCAGGCCGTAATGTATCTTCATCCTTCATAAGCTTTACGCTCCTGATTTGTCATGCATCGTGCCGAGATGATGTGAATAGCATCAGCCCTTTCAGTGAAAGACACCACGAGATAATTACCTTTTGATGAAACACCAAAAAGCAAATACCGCTCCTCCTCGTAGGAGTGATCTGGATCATGGACACAAGACGAAAAATCATCATTGAATACTTCACTGGCCTCAATGAAGGAAATACCATGTTTCTTCTGATTGGTAGATGCTTTAGTCTCATCCCACTCAAAATCCATTGATACCTTCCATCTGGATTACAAAGATTTTGCCTAACGTCTCGCATGACGCGCGCGGTTTTCCGCGTCGCCGTCCATGCGTGTGTTAGGCGTCGTTTTGGGCCGATTGCGAATCTGCAAAACCGTGATTTACTAGCTCCCTAACTGAGTCGGCCGCCTTCGAACAAGGCGCGGGCAGGGCATCGGCCACCAAGCCGACGAAATCGACCACGCTTGCCGCCAGAAATCTTCGCGCAATCATAACGCAGATCAAGCTATGCCCAACCTCCGCATCGGTCCCGATTCCTCTGCCCTTGGTGTTATCGACACGCTCGATCGCGAACGGGAGCGGGTGCACCAGGTTGGACAAGTACTGATGATCGGCACGTAGATTGGCACATATCGGCACCAAGGTTTCAAAATCCGCCTTGGTAAGATACATGTCGTGCCAACGTGAAACCCGATTCCGTTGCTCGACGCTAAGTTTCTCCAGAACCGCCAAGTCACGGATTCTGCTCTTCTGCGCTGCGATACCCTGCTCGAACTCGGCGAGAAGGTCTTCTTCAGCACTCACCCTACGTTGGAAAGCCAACCAAGTTGAGTTTCGGTGAAGCTGCGCAAGGAGGAACCGCAGTTCCGCTTCCTCCTCAGTTACCTGCTGAGTCCCATAGTAGTAGAGAGCCAAGTAGCCCTCGACAAGGTTTCGGCTCAGTCCGGCAATGGCCGCGAGGTCCCATAGCTCGTCTTCGATGTGCTTCCGCGTATCAGGGCGGGGTAATGTACGCTGCAGCGAGAGAGCTACGACTGTTTGACGCGTGAAGATGCCACTCGCCCTTACGCCCCGACCGTCAGTTTTTATCCCGTGCTGCCTCACTGAGACTGATGCAGCGGCCTTAGCCGCTCTTTCGAAAAGGCATGCTTCCTCGAGATAGGTCTTCTCGAGTTGGGACAGCTCTCTCCTCCCTGCCAAGGAGGGCGGCTTCCCCGAGCGTTTCTTCCGTCGTTTACGGCGCTTCGACTGAGGCATACGGATCAAGGACGCCTAACGTCACCCATAAGCCGGGCCATACTGCGGAATGACAACGGTTCAGAATAACTCCGAGCTCGATGCGCAGTATGGGCTCGGCTTGATGGGCGTGTTAGGCTTTATCTCCATCCGCATTGTTGTTAAGTAACTTACTTTGTTTCTTCTCTTCGTCTTTGGAGCCCAAAGTATTCACTATATCTAAGAGCGTTGATTGTTGTATTTTAACGCCCTCCGCCAGTATTTCACTCCGGGAGCATTTGCGGAGGGTTAAGGCCATTCACGAGCAGGATCTCGACGCTGGTCTAGGAGCAGTATACCTCCCATACGCTTTGGAAAGGAAATATCCGAACGCGAACCGGGAGTGGGGCTGGCAGTATGTTTTTCCGTCCAAGACCATCTCCACCGATCCTCGGTCGAGTATAAAGCGGCGCCACCACCGGGATGAACAGACGTTGCAGCGGGCGATAAAACGGGCGGTGAGTGAAGTGGACCCCAAAAATTGGACAGGTTAGTAAGTTAAGAAAGGGAGGCGAAAGCAACCACGACGAGAGGTATCAACCATGGCAAACAACCGCAAGCTCCACAGTCCGGAATTCAAGGCAAAAGTTTCCCGGGATGCCATTCAAGGGATGAAGACCACCATGATTTATACCCATGTGCTCAATCGCGGCGGCCGCGGTGTGATAAGTCCGCTGGAGTCGTTGGCGTAAAAGACGAACTGCAGACCCCCTAATCGGGGGGTCAGCGAAGATGGGGTTCAGGTCGTTCAGGCTGTTTCAGGGTGGAAACGGAAAATCGAGATTTTACTTTTTCCTTATTTTCAATCGGTTGCAGCTGTAGCCATCCTACGTCTATGCTGGTCGGACGATACAGTATCGAGGGTTGATACGGTTGTTCTACCTCTCCCTTCCTTCACGAATGATATCAACAATTTCCTTTTTTGTAATTTTCGCCTTTATTGAGGGAACATTTAAGGGAGAAATCGCTATTTTTTCAGGAATCAAAGCGAAGGTACACCCATCCTTCCTTCTAATTAAAACTTTTCCGGTATTTTCGGCTTGCTCAAGGACAATCGCAAGTTTTTGCCGAGCTTCTGAATATGTATAGACATGCATTTTATACCTCCAGTGTTGAAATCCTAAGGTTTTGTGCAGTTTCTTTCAATCTTGAATCCAATGTCAGAATTGGTGCTTTCTGTCTCGTAGCACAATCTAACAAATATGCATCATATGCATACATATTGGTTTGTTTGGATATTGACACGGCATTTGCAAAATCAGGTTCTATATAACGAATTGGAATTCTTTTAAAAATTTCAAAACCTTTTCTGGCTTCTTCAAGATCCAGCCTGTTTCTTTTAAACATTGCTGAGAATGCATTTCCAATCTCCCAAGGGATGGAACCTGGACCAATCAGCACATTACCAGTCGTTAATTCAATAATTTTATCTCTTTCCGGCTCATCTACAATGACAGCGATCAATGCGGAGGTATCAATTACAATATCCATTTGGATAACGTCTCCACATAAAGCTCCACTGCTTCCTTCATATTCGCTAACACCTCGTCAAGCAAATCTCCCTGCGTATGACATCCTTTCATTTCCGGGCAAAACGCGTAATATCCATATTCATCTTTTTCAATGACTATACTGGTTTTCATCTTAATCATAGAAATCTGCGCTAATCTGCGGATAAGTCCGATACAGATGCGAAAGGCGGGATGCTGCGCTTTCCCGCCCTAGGGTCCTATTGCTTGTCGCACTTGATGCCTTGATTGGGTGCGTTCTTGAGCCGCCGGCGCATCTCTTGGCTTGACACACCACCCTCCCTGCTCTGTCTTTCGCGCGAGCGCTCTATCAAGTCAACAAACGCGGGGTTCGTACTCAGAGACACGGTCTCCAAGTCTACGTTGGGGACCGCAAGCAGCGCGGCAACTGGACGACCGTGATCCGTAACCACAAGAGGGAGATTCTCCCCATGTGCGGCATATTGCCCCAGGGCCTCCCGGGCTTCAGCGATTTCGATGGTCTTCATAATTGAACCTCTTCCCCACCGATCCGGACCGAACTGCGGATCTTGATCCCTACAGCACGCACCAAGACGCGTTTCTCGGGTTCCTCAACAATATCATAGTACGCCCGGAGGTCGCCGATGTGCAATTCCCAAGGTACTACCGGGTTGGGGCGTATGGGCTTTCGATTCCTCGTCTCTACGCCCGGCTGATGCGCGAGTTGGCTATCTACCGAATCGAGCACGATCGACCTTTGTCGAGCCATCAAAGGCCAGAGATGATCCTCTGCATCAGGTGAATACTCGATGGTATAAGGCAACGGGTAGATCTCCTATCAGGAATGTACCCCACCATCCTACCAAACGAAAGCCCCCGACTCGCGCAAAACAAAGTGGGTGTCCTTTATAGGTCTTGATACGAGGTCTTGATACGCGATTAATGTCGTCTACTCAAAATCTTCGAGTCTAGTAACTTTGCCCTGTCGGGCGTCTTTTCGGGAATGCCGGACAATCTTCTGGAACCGCGGATCGTTCAATAAACGGTACTCAAAGTACTCGTCCTCAGTGGCAAAACCTCTTATCACACCAACGGGCTTACCGTGGTTTGTGATAATGACCTCTTCCTTTGCTGCTTTCTTCACGTACGAAGACAGATGATCTTTTAGTTCGCTAAGTGCGGTAGTGATCATAGCGATTTCACCCCATACTGATCGAGCCAGTTCTCTGTGTCCTCTTTCGGAACAATCGCTAACACGACGACGGTCTCTGCTTCCACATCGTAGAACACCTGATAGTCCTCCAGACGCAAGCGGTACTCGGGGCGATCCACACCCCGTAGCCGCTTGATCCGACTTCGGCTGGTCTTGGTGGGCTCGTGGCGCAGATGTGTTTCGAGCCCATCACGGACGATTGAGCGCCATCGAGCGGGGATGCCCCGGTAGTGTTCCTTCGCCGTGTCCGTCAGGACAATCTCGTAACGCATCCTTTCAGGGTAGCAGGTATCTGGCCAGAATCAAGGCCAGATCGCAGGCCAGAGGAGGGGAGTCTCTTGGAATGGGATTCCCAGCAAACAAAGTAGGAAACAAAGTGGGTGTCCTTTTATTCGATGCCTCAATTCGAAAAACTCAGTTCTACTTTGTCACATTCCATGATGACGCACCGACCTACAAGGAATCTGCCAAACTGATGAGATCCAAAGAGATCAGCAAGTCACCCCGAATGTGACAAAGTAGAAGTAGCAAACAAAGTGGGTGTCCCTTTATTCCCCGCTGGAAACATTTGTTAGAACTTACCAGCAATGGCAGCAAAAACCAAAAGACACATGCTGATACCAAACAATATGCCTGATAAATCCTGAAAAATATAAGATGTCCCTACTATTGATGAGAAGTCCAAACCCGTTTGACCTGCCATTTGAGCAAACGCTTTTTCGGCAGAAAGATAAATTGTGTATAGACCGATCCCGCAACAACCTAATGCAATAATTAAAGTCCCCCATGAACCTATGAGTAAGCCCTTTTGTACATTTGAAGCTGTTTCGAAATTCACAATTTTTTCAGCAAAGGCAACAGAGAACATTAAGGCAGCAGAGATCAGTGTAAGGAAATGTTTTAATAATTCCCTGATTTCCGGATATTTAAATTCAAGAAATACCCGCGCATCTATATTAGGTAGATTGGCACTATGTTGGCTTAATTCATTGATTAATTCT
The DNA here is from genome assembly GCF_900092655.1 of Candidatus Thiosymbion oneisti. Taxonomy (GTDB): domain Bacteria; phylum Pseudomonadota; class Gammaproteobacteria; order Chromatiales; family Chromatiaceae; genus Thiosymbion; species Thiosymbion oneisti. The sequence continues at coordinate 14,222 of NZ_FLUY01001823.1, read as the reverse complement.
TTCATCTATTCATACCTTAAAGTTCTAACTAAAAGTAGACCTCAAAAACGACGTAAGAAAATACGTCGAAAGTGAGGTCTAATCTGCTTGCCTGTTCGCAACTACCTGTATATATTGCCAGTATAGAGGATAAACCCCTCAGGTACTGACATGGGAAATACCCCCTCCGCCGGAACGCAGACCAAGCCCCGCCTGCTCGACCAGGTGCGGGACAAAATCCGTTTTAAGCACTACAGCATCCGCACCGAGGAAGCCTATGTGGGCTGGATCAAGAGATTCATTCTTTATATATCAAATAATCTCTATAAACGGATTTACTATTTTAACACCTTGAACAATCTGATTATGTTGCATATCCTCCGAGTATAAGATAGTACATTTACTAGTAATTGCAGATACTACAACCAAACTATCCCAGTACGATAATTGATGTGTTGATCTAATAATTGAGGCTTCAATGATCGTTTCTTCATCAATTGGCACTACTTGATAATATCCATAAATATTTTTTATAGCTTGCTGTATTTCAGGTTCGCTGTATCCGGCCTTTTTGATAAGATTAACGCAAATTTCATTTATAATTTGTGTACTCAAAATAATATTGGAGTTGCTTATAATCTCTTCCGCCTTCTTCGTTTTTTTAGATTCAGCAGACATAAAAGCATATAACCAAATATTTGAATCCACAAAAATAAAATTATCTGTCATAGACTGATTCCCTTTTTAAGGGTTCAAAAGCGTTTACTTTTCTTGGTATAATGTCTTTAACATCTATGCCTTTCCCATGCTTGTTCAAAGCATACTTTTTCACCAGAAACTCGTAAAAGTCATAAAGCTCGTTTTGAACACCGATAGGTAGTATAGAAGTATCAATTTTTGAACTTTTCATAATTTTACTCATTAATTCCAAAATTTTAGTTCTACTTTGTCACATTCCATAATAACCCACCGATCTTCAAGGACTCTGCCAAACAACAAGATCCAAAAAGACCAGCAAGCCACCCCAAATGTGACAAAGTAGAATAAAGGTCACAAAGCGGAATCAAACCTCAGAAGTAGTAGTCAAAATCCCGCTCACTACGCTGATAGCGCCTCAAACGAAAGATATGGGCCGGTGCCGTATGGGGTTCGAGCTGGACGAAGTTGCGGCTACCACTCCACAGATAGCGCCGGTTGTCAAGCAGGTCGTGTACCTGGAAGGGCCGCTCCGGCGGGAGGTCGAATTCGTCGATCGGCAGTTTCAGCCAGCCCGATTGGGCCCAGTTGGGATCCAGGTTGACGACGATGATGAGTACTTCCGAAAAATCATCGCTGTGCTTGCCGTAGCAGATGATGTTCTCGTTGTCGACCGGGTAGAATTTCAGGTTATCGTTGGATTGCAGGACTGCGTTTTCTCTGCGGATCTTGTTGACCTGGGCGATGTAGTGCTTGAGGCTGTGTGGCTCGTCCAGGTTCCAGCTGCGGATCTCGTACTTCTCGGAATTCATGTACTCTTCGCTGCCAATCTCCACGGGCAGGCCGTCGCAGAGCTCGAATGGCGGTCCGTAGATGCCATAGTTGCTCGACAGGGTGGCGGCAAGCACTAGCCGGACCTTGAACGCCGGTTGTCCGCCGACTTGCAGATAGTCGTTCAGGATGTCCGGGGTGTTGGGCCAGAAGTTGGGCCGGAAGTATTCCTTGAGGTCGGTGGTGGTCAGGGTGGTCAGATAGTCTTCCAGCTCCCATTTTGAGTTGCGCCAGGCAAAATAGGTGTAGGACTGGGTGAATCCGAGCTTGGCGAGCTGGCTCATGAGCTTGGGGCGGGTGAAGGCTTCGGCGAGGAAGATGGTATCCGGGGCTTCTTTTTTTACGCTTTCGATCAGCCATTCCCAGAAGGAGAAGTCTTTGGTGTGGGGATTGTCGACTCGGAATATCCGCACGCCTTGGTCGATCCAGTAGATGACGACCCGCCTCAGTTCTTCCCACAGTGCTTCCCAGGCCGGGGATTGGAATTCGAGCGGGTAGATGTCTTGGTATTTTTTGGGCGGATTCTCGGCATACTGAATGGTGTCGTCCGGCCGCATCCGGAACCATTCGGGATGCTCTTTGACGTAGGGGTGGTCCGGTGAGCACTGAAAGGCGAGATCCAGGGCCACGGAGATTCCGAAGACCTTGGCCTGGGCGACGAGCTTGCGGAAATCGGCCAGGGTGCCGAGCTGGGGATGGATGGCTGTGTGCCCGCCTTCCGCCGCGCCGATGGCCCAGGGGCTGCCCACATCGTCGGGCTCGCAGACCGGGGTGTTGTTCTTACCTTTGCGGTGGGTGGTGCCGATGGGGTGAATCGGGGGCAGATAGAGGACGTCGAAGCCCATGTCCGCGATATAGGGTAGCCGGCCGATCAGATCATTGAAATTTCCGTGTTCTCCGGGATGGGGACTGCAGGAGCGCGGGAAGACTTCGTACCAGGCGCTGAACTGGGCCTGCTTGGGATCGACGATGACCTGGAGGATTGCTTTGTATCTGGTGGCGTATTGCCGGTCCGGGTGGCGTCGCATCAGGTCTGCCAGCTCGTCGGAGAGGGCGACCTTGATCGCCTCGGCGATGTTCTGCTGGTTGCCGATCGCTTCGATGCAGCGGGAGAAGGCGTCCTGGTCCGCTTTTTCCACAGTGGATGCGCGCGTGGCGGCCTGCTTGACCAAATCCAACCCGATCAAGAGCTCCACGGCGACGTCCTGCGCCGCATTGACCCGTTTTTTGAGATCGCGTTGCCAGGAGGCAAAGTCGTCGATCCAGGCCTCGACTGTGTACTGCCAACGTCCGAGCCGGTCCACCCTGAGCTGGGCCTGCCAGCGGTCGTTGATGTCGTGTTCCAGCGGGGTCTCGGACCATTCGGATTGGGTTTCTTCCTTGTAGCGCAGCACGGCAGCCAGGGCATTGTGGCCGTCCGCTACGATGTCGGCGGTTATTTCGATGACATCGTCTACAATGCGCTTGATGGGGTAACGGCCGCCTTCGATTTCGGGTTGTACCCGGCTGATCTGGACTCGATTGCGACGTTTGACTGACAACTGCTCTGAAACGGAACCTGTGGTTTCCTGTTTGGAAGATGGGGTTACCCCCTCCGTCTCGGCCGGACGTTCGGCCTCCGCATCGGCCTCCGCAACGGAATCTGGGATTTCCGGTTTGGGAGATGGGGTTGCCCCATCCGTCTCGGCTGGGCGTTTGGTCTCCGCAACGGAAGAGGCAGTAGAAAAAGCGGTTTTCGGTTTGGGAGATGGGGTTGCTCCGTCCATCTTGGCTGGGCGTTTGGCCTCCGCAACGGAAGAGGCAGTAGAAAAAGCGGTTTCCGGTTTGAGGGATGAGGCTGCCCCGTCCGGCTCGGCCGGGCGCTCGGTCTCCGCAACGGAACCCGTAGTTTCCTGTTTGGGAGCTGGGGTTACCCCGTCTGTATCGGCTGGGCGTTTGGCTTCTGAAACGGAACCTGGGATTTCCTGCTTGGGAGCTGGGGTTGCCCCATCCGTCTCAGCTGGGCGCTTGACTTCCGCAACAGACCCTACGGTTGCTTGTTTGGGAGCTGAGGTTGCCCTGTCCGTCTCGGTCGGACGTTTGGTCTCTGCAATAGAACCTGCGGTTTCTGGTTTGGGAGATGATGGCACGTCGTCCGTCTTAGTCGGGCGTTTGGTCTCCGCAACGGAACCTGTGGTTGCCTGCTTGGAATATGGGGTTGCCCTGTCCGTCTCGGTCGGGCGTTCGGCCTGTGCAACGGAACCCGTAGTTTCCGGTTTGGGAGACGAGGGTACGCCGTCCGTCTTGGCCGGGCGTTTGGTCTCCGCAACGGAACCTGTGGTTGCCTGTTTGCGAGTCACGTCTTGCTCCCCCTGGATTTGAGTGTTTGCTGGTAGAAGCCGAGGGTTTTTGCGGCAATGCTCGCCCAACTGAAATGGGCTTCGACCCGTTTTCTGGCCTGTTTCCCCATTTCACGGCCTTCTTCCGGAGCACGTAGCAGCCGGTTGACGGCAGCGGCGAGATCCTCCGAGAAGCGCTGCGGGTTCGCTGGCTCCACGTCAGTCTCACCGCGCGGGTCGATGGCAACCAAGAGACCGGTTTGATCGGGAATCACAACCTCGGGAATACCGCCTACCTTGGATGCCACAACCGGCGTCTCGCAGGCCATGGCCTCCAGATTGATGATGCCGAACGGCTCGTAAACGGAGGGACATACGAAGACCGCGGCCTGTGAATACAGGGCGACGATTGCCTCCTTCGTCAGCATCTCCGGGATCCAGACAATCGAATTGGCGGTCTGTCTCCTGGCTTCGTTTACCGCCTGCTCCATCTCTTCACCGATCTCTTTGGTATCGGGTGCGCCGGCGCAGAGGACGATTTGCACCCCCGGATCGATGAAGCGGATGGCATTGACCAGATGGATGATGCCTTTCTGGCGGGTGATGCGCCCGACGAACAACAGATAGGGTATCTCGCGGTCGATACCGTACTGATCCAGCACCTGCGGGTCGCAGGTCGGTTTGTATTGATCCAGGCTGATGCCGTTATGAATGATCCCGATGCGTTCCAACGGAACCTCGTACAGCTTATGGACATCCTCCTTCATGGCCTGTGACACGGCAACTACGCCATCCGCGTTTTGATAGGCCGTGCGCTCGACCCATGAGCTGGCGTGGTAGGCCGTACCCAGCTGCTCGACTTTCCAGGGCCGATGGGGCTCCAGGGAATGGGTGGTCAGGACCATGGGGATCTGCAGCAACTGCCTCACCAGCATCCCGGCCAGATGGCTATACCAGGTATGGCAATGCACGATATCCACATCCGACAGCTCGCCGGCCATGACCAGGTCGTTGAGCATGGTCTCAAGGAACTTGCGGTGGCGAGGATCGACGGTGCGGAATTCCAGCGCCGGGTTTACCCCCGATACCGAGAGGTTGTCACCCTGCTCCTTCTGGTCGCCGAAGCAAAGGACCTTTACCGAATGCCGCCCCTGGTCGAGCTTGCACAGCTCATCGGTCAAGTACTCCACACTCACGCCCGCCCCTCCATAGACATACGGCGGATATTCATTGGTGAGAATGCCGATCTTCATGAGTAATCCTCGACCGCTGGGAAATACGAACGCCTCTGATGGGAATTCTTTTTTGCCGCAAATGAACGCGAATCGGTCGTAAAGGATTACATGACCTTTATCTGTCCACGGGTTACGCAGATTCTCACGGATTTTTCGTTTTTAATCCGTGAAAACCTGTGTAATCTGCGGACAGATCGAAGCAACCGGATCATTTTTCCCATACTCAAACCGAACTTCGGCAGTTCCGCCTTTTACCGTCAATTAATGCAGATGGACGCAGATTCGGAATCGATCCCATTTGCGTTTATTGGCGTTCATTTGCGGCAAAAATAATTCCCTTGGGGCTACTACATCGCATCAAGATGTTTTCTCGTTCTCACGCGCTACGTGGGAACGAGAGAAAGGGTGTTGCAAAAGGCATCGATCTTCGCCCTTTGACCCCCTCTCCCCAACCCCTCTTCCGGCGGGAGAGGGGCTTTTTGTTGGTGCCGGTCCGGAAGCATTCGTGTCAATTCGTGGTGCTTGCTTTCTGGTTTTTGGGCGCAACCGCTTGGTCCGCTGCGGCGACCGCTCGTTTATCCGCGTTTTTGGCACGCGGCGCATCTTCGGCATCCGGCTGCTTGTCCGCATCGATTGCGGCCGGCTCGGGCTCCGGTTCGGGTTCGCGCTTCAATACGATACCGGACAGCGGCGGCAGGGTGACGGCCAGGGAATTGGGCCGTCCCATCCATTCCATCTCGTCGGTCTGGAGTATCCAGGCGCCGTTGCCCATACCGCTGCCGCAGTAGTCCGCGGCGTCCGAGTTCAGGATCTCCTTGTAGACGCCGGGTGCGGGTACCCCGATCCGATAGTGCTCCCGGGGAACCGGGGTGAAATTGATCGCCACCACCAGGAAATCTTCTCCCGCCCGCCGTAGATAGACCAGGACCGAGTTCTGGGCGTCATGGCAGTCGATCCACTCGAAGCCCTGCCAATCGAAATCGTGGGTATACAGGACCGGATAGCTCCGGTAGATCCGGTTGAGGTCGCACACCAGCTTCCGCACTCCCTGATGGAGTGGGTAATCGAGCAGATACCAGTCCAAGGTGTTGGCGCTGTTCCATTCTTCGCCCTGTCCGAACTCGCTGCCCATGAACAGGAGCTTTTTCCCCGGATGGGTGAACATGTAGACGTAGATCAGACGCAGGTTGGCGAAACGCTGCCAGTCGTCTCCGGGCATCTTGTAGAGCATAGAGCACTTGCCGTGCACCACCTCGTCGTGGGAGAAGGGGAGCAGAAAGTTCTCGGTAAAGGCATAGAGCATGCTGAAGGTCAGCATGTCCTGGTGGTATTGACGGTGGACGGGTTCGTGCTCGATGTAGGCCAGGGTGTCGTTCATCCAACCCATGTTCCACTTCAGATCGAACCCTAGTCCGCCGAGATAGGTGGGCTTGGTGACTTGGGGCCAGGCGGTGGACTCCTCGGCCATGACCAGCACCCCGGGGACCTGGCCGTGGGTGACCTCGTTGAGCTCGCGCATGAAGTCCATGGCCTCCAGGTTCTCGCGCCCGCCGTATTTGTTGGGGATCCACTGGCCCTCCTCACGCGAGTAGTCCAGATAGAGCATGGAGGCCACGGCATCTACCCGAATCCCGTCGAGGTGGAACTCCTCGAGCCAGAACAGGGCGCTCGAGATCAGGAAGTTCTTCACCTCGTAGCGCCCATAGTTATAGATCAGGGTGGCCCAGTCCAGGTGCTCGCCCAGACGCGGATCCTCGTGCTCATAAAGGGCCGTGCCGTCGAAGCGGGCCAGGCCGTGGGCGTCCTTCGGGAAGTGGGCCGGCACCCAGTCGAGGATGATGCCGATGCCGTTTTGGTGGCAGTGGTCCACGAACCAGCGGAAGTCGTCCGGGGTACCGAAGCGGCTGGTGGGGGCAAAGTAACCGGTGGTCTGGTAGCCCCAGGAGGCATCGAACGGGTGCTCGGTTACCGGCAGGAGCTCGATGTGGGTAAAGCCCAGGTCCTTGACATAGTCCACCAGGCGCTCGCCCAGGACCCGGTAGTTGAGCAACTCGCCCTCCGGACCGCGCTGCCACGAGCCCAAGTGGACCTCGTAGATGGACAGGGGCTCGTGCAGCCAGTCGTGCTTGGCGCGTTGCTCGAGCCAGTCGGCGTCGCCCCATTTGAACTGACTTTGGGCTTCGACGATGGAGGCGGTGCGGGGACGCATCTCGAAGTAGCGACCGAAGGGATCGGATTTGAGGAAGATATCACCGTTTCCGGCGCGGAGCTCGTACTTGTAGACACTGCCCGCCGGCAGATCCGGTATGAAGAGTTCCCACACTCCGTTGCCATGGACGCGCATCGGATGCGCCCGACCGTCCCAGCGGTTGAAGTCCCCGACGACGCTGACGCGCTTGGCGCTCGGGGCCCAGACGGAGAACAACACGCCGGCGACGCCGCCGACTTCGTGCACCCGCGCCCCCAGCAGGCGGTGGGCGTGCCAGTGCTTACCCTCGCCGAACAGGTGCATGTCGAAGTCCGGCAGCTGGGGCGGGTAACAGTAAGGGTCGTGGGCGATATGCTCACGGTGCTCGTCGTCACGCCAGATAATCCTGTAACGCTTCGGCACCTGCTTGGCGTCCCCCTCCCACTCGAAGACGTCCGTTCCCTCGATCCGCCGCAGTCGGTGGCCTCCTTCGGCGATGCTCACTTCCTCCGCATGGGGCAGCAGCACCCGTACCCGCACTCGCCCCTTTTCCTCATGCCGGCCAAGCACCTCGAAGGGGTCGTGCTGTCGGGCCTCGACGAGCTGCTGCAACGCGGGGGAAAGTTCTGGATTGTTCATGCGATCGTACCTCGTCCGGACCTGAAGGCGGCGACTTATGCGTCAAACTGATAATAATCACATAATTCGCGGCGGAAATCTGCCTGTATTCTCGGTTACTTCCTGTTATCAGTCGCCGGCTGCCGACTTCCTCCAGTGTAGTCACAAAGGCGTAAAGATTCTCTGTAGCACTCCTTGCGGGTGCCCAGCCGGATAGGTCGGTGAAAGACGGCTGCCGGTTATTCTTCCATCTCGACGATGATACCTTCTCCATGCTTGGCTTCGACGATCACCACCTTCCCCATGGTGGGGTGGCGGACCGCGGATACCTTGAACCTCGAGTGCTCTTTGACGGCAATGACTTCGGACTCGTCTTTGAGGTCCTGGACGATTTGGGGGCCGGCATCGAAGAGACGCATTGGAAATCCTCCTCTGGTAAGGTCCGGGGGTAATTTTCGCCCCTATTGGCTGGGGTCCTCCCTCCATCCATACTACATCCTGTATCCGTTCGTATCCACGAGCGCGCAGTGGATACCCCATCCGGTCCGCGCCGGCAACCCATATCCGGCGTTTCGAGCAGGAATCTACGCAGGTGAAGCCGAGAGGTGTCGGTCCAAGTCAATCTATACAGCGGAGACCATTATGGCTAACTCGCCTGGTTTCAACCATTTTAATCCGCAGATTACACAGATTTTCACAGATGAAAAACGAAATAATCTGTGAAAATCCGCGTAATCTGTGGAGGAAGGATGTCGTTATCGGTCCGCACGGCGGACTCTACCCTGCTTCCTGCTAACCGGTCACCGGTGGGGGGTCCCTCGCGGCTGAGGGGAGCTCGCCGCTGGAGTCCGGTAACCGGCGACAGGGCAGGGTATACTTGACCGTCTGTCAACTCGCCTACCGACACCATGAATCTTGCTACGGAAGACATCCGGTTCATCAAGGAGCACCTCGGAGAGTGGCTCGCCGAGCAGTCGTTGGGCAAGCCGCCGGCGGTCTACGAGATCGAGCTGCGCGAGCGGATGGTGCGCGTGGAGGAAGAGCTCAAGCACCAGCGCGAGCTGATCAAGACCATCCTGGAGCAGATGGATAAGCGTTTCGAGGCCCTGACGAGGCGTATCGACCGTTTCATGATCTGGTCGTTTGCCATCACCCTGACCGTGGGCGGTCTCGTCGTGATCCTACTGAAGCTGTTGCCCTGAGCCGAAACTCGAACACCCTCCCCTAACTCCGTATCGATGCGGTTCGCTGTGCAAGATGGTTCTCTATATTAACAAGCTTGGTTGTTCGTTTCTTATCGTAAGCATGTCTATTCCCCGAAAGCTGCGGTTTCACTATTCTTTACGGTTGGAAATGAAGTGAAATTACCTCATCGAAAAATTTCCTTCCGATGTTCTCTATTTTGTCCGTTTTTCCTTGCCCTGATTGTCCTCTCACAACGAATCGCTCGGCTTCGGCGCGATATCCGATTTCTACGATACTTGGAACATTAGGCGCACCAATGTACTCCAGTCTTTCATAATGAAATGATTTAGGGGGCTCCTCCCGTGATAAGTGAAGAGTTACATCTTGATCCTTGAGATGCCGACCAGGCCAACCAAAGAAAAACAAGTAACGCGCGGATCTTTCTCCACTAACGAAATCCACCCGAAAGAACCATGTTTTTTTTGTGGACTCACCTAATTTGAGGCTCAAGTATTTCTCGTACTCCAAAACACCAAAATCTTTGAAATAGACCTTTCCGATCGCGGCAGAGTCGTTCAATAGTTCGGCAGCTTGACGGAAATAACTGCGCAGCAATTCCATCGCGCTTTTCCACACTTCATATTCATTCTTAGATCGAACAGCTTCTTTATGCGAGAATTTCGATGCCAAAGCAGCGGCCCATTCTTCTTGCTCCTTTTGCTCTTTTGCGGCCTCTTCATATTCCTCAAGGCTTTCACTTATGCATTCAATCACGAGAGCGACGAACGGCGATAAATCGGCAGTCTGCGAGATCTCCAATGCATCGTAATAACGCAACCTGTCTTCTTTGGTGATGATGGCTATGGGGTAGCCATATCTCATTAGCAATAAATTCATTAACAACCTTGCTACTCGGCCATTTCCATCGATAAACGGGTGTATGTATACAAACCACGTATGAGCAGCAGCAGCGTATAAAATAGCCTCCAGAAGCCCATAATTTTCACCTATGGATGAAACAGAAGCCAGCCACCTTCCAAATTGATGCATTTCAGACGGAACTGACTCCGGGGCGGGCGGTTTGAATTCCGACCCGCTAATCTCTACTGTAATACTGCGATATTTACCTGCATTGCTATCATCGATGCCTTTCAGCACGAGGTAATGAATCTGTCTTACGTCGGCTTCAGTAATTGGTTTGTCGGGCGATCCCGCCAAGTCCTCCAGGAAATCCAGAGCCTCCTTTAAGTTCTTAGCTTCGGCCTGATCCTTAAGGGGCTTTCCTGTAATCGTTAGGCCGAACTCCACAACTTGTCTTGTTTCTCCAACATTGAGAATATTTCCTTCAATAGCATTTGAATGATAGATACTCTTGATCCTGAAATATCTGCGTATATTGCCTAGTACCTTAGGTGTAAGCCGTCCTGCCTTTCGCATTTCTTGAACACGATCCGAAACCTTCCTAAGAAAAGGCATTTGCGACTCTTCAAAACAATAGGGCGTACCTTCGATATCTTTTGCGAAACTTGTCTCAGACATTACTGTTTCCCGCTTCCCATCGAACTTTTTGTTGTACCGAACGGCATGGCTAGCCGGTCCGATACCGCGCTTACCAATAACTTTCAGCAAGCTGCCGACCGCCCCAGGGACGGGGCAGGCAAGTCGCGAACCGCATCTTTGGACCGCTGGGCGTGCCCGACTGATTGGGCACGGGCCATCCATTGATGCGGTTCGCGCGGGGAGTGCGTGCACTGGCCAGCAAGCTCAGAACCACCGCACTCACCGCATCCTGCACCCTTTACCCAACCCAATGCCATTAAGTTAATTGGGTAGTGGGTAAGTTTCAAGTGAGAACATCCAGCAGTCGATAGTCATCCTGAATTTCTATCACTTGAAAGTTTTCCACTACCAGTTAATTGTTTGCTAATCTGCGCCTTCAGCTCGCCCTACCGTGGCAATGTTTGTATTTTTTGCCGGAGCCGCAGGGACAGGGCTCGTTGCGTCCGATCTTGCGCTGCTCGCGCACATAGGGCCGCTGCTGCTCGGCGCGGTCTGCTGTTGCGGGTTGCTCTTGCTGCCCGGTATCCAGCCCATGGAAGGTCTCGTGCTTGAACTCGAACGCCTGCTCCGGCGCCTCCGCCGCGCCGAGGGGGGGCAGCTCGCCCATGGTCCGAAGCTGCACCTTGGACAGGGTCGTGACGACTTCCTGCTTGATGCCATCCAACATGCTGCTGAACAGCTCGAAGGCCTCCCGTTTGTATTCCTGCTTCGGGTTCTTCTGGGCATAGCCGCGCAGGTGGATACCCTGACGCAGGTAATCCATGGCCGCCAGATGGTCCTTCCATTGGGTGTCGAGGGTCTGTAGCATCAGGGTTTTCTCGAGCTGGCGCATGATGTCCGCACCCACGGTCCCTTCCTTTTCCCCATACTGGGCGGTGACCTCATCGCTGATGCGCGCGCGCAGGGTCTCCTCGTGCAGGTCCTGATCCCGGTCCAGCCATGTGCCGATCGGCCACTCACCGCCGAAGCCCTCGGCCAGGGCCTGCTCCAGGCCGGGGACGTCCCATTGCTCTTCCAAGCTCTGGGGCAGTATGTGACTATCGATGGTCCGTGCGAGCACGTCGGCACGCATGGCCGCGACCGTATCGGAGACATCCGTGGCGTCCATCAGATCGCGGCGCTGCCGGTAGATGACCTTGCGCTGGTCGTTGGCCACGTCGTCGTATTCCAGCAGCTGCTTGCGGATGTCGAAGTTGCGTCCCTCGACCTTGCGCTGGGCGTTCTCAATCGCCTTGGTGACCCAGGGGTGCTCGATGGCTTCTCCCTCCTCCATGCCGAGCTTTTGCATCATGTTGCCGACGCGCTCGGAGGCGAAGATGCGCATCAGGTTGTCCTCCAGGGAGAGGAAGAAACGGCTGGATCCCGGATCGCCCTGACGGCCGGAACGGCCCCGCAGCTGGTTGTCGATGCGCCGTGACTCGTGGCGCTCGGTGCCTACCACATGCAGCCCGCCGGCGGTGATGACCGCGTCGTGACGCTGTTTCCAGTCCGCGCGGATGGTCTCCTCGGCGCCTGAATCGGTGTTGTCATCGAGCTCGGCCTCCAAGTTGCCGCCCAAGACGATGTCCGTCCCGCGACCGGCCATGTTGGTGGCGATGGTGACCGTACCCGGACGCCCGGCCTGGGCGATAATGCCCGCCTCGCGCTCGTGCTGCTTGGCATTGAGCACCTGGTGCGGGATCTTCTCCTTGACCAGGAGCCCGGCGATGAGCTCCGAGGTCTCGATGGAGGCCGTGCCCACCAGCACCGGCTGCCCCCGCTCCACGCAGTCACGGATGTCTTCGACGATGGCCCGGTATTTCTCCTGCTGGGTGAGGTAGACCAGATCCCCCATGTCCGCGCGGATCATGGGCACATTGGTGGGGATCACCACCACCTCCAGACCATAGATCTGCTGGAACTCGAAGGCCTCGGTATCGGCGGTGCCCGTCATGCCCGAGAGCTTGGGGTACAGGCGGAACAGGTTCTGAAAGGTAATGGCGGCCAGGGTCTGGTTCTCCTGTTGGACCTGGACCCTCTCCTTGGCCTCCACGGCCTGGTGCAGACCCTCCGACCAGCGCCGCCCCGGCATGGTGCGGCCGGTGAACTCATCGACGATGACGATCTGGCCGTCCTTGACGATATAGTCCACGTTCTTCCGGAACAGGGCGTGGGCCCGCAGGGCGGCGTAGACGTGATGCATCAGGACGATGTTGGCCGGATCGTACAGGCTCTCGCCCTCACCTAGCAGGCCCAGCTCGGCCAGCATCTCTTCCACCTTCTGATGGCCGTCTTCACTGAGGTAGAGCTGGCGTGCCTTCTCGTCCACGGAGAAATCTCCGGGGCCGAAATCCGGTTGCCCTTCGGCGTTGGTGATGGGGTCCTGGCGCGTAAGGCTCGGAATGATCTGGTCGATCTGCTGGTAGAGGTCGGTGCTGCCCTCCGAGGGGCCGGAGATAATCAGAGGCGTGCGGGCCTCGTCGATGAGGATGGAGTCCACCTCGTCCACGATGGCGTAGTAGGGATCGCGCTGCACCCGCTGCTCGGCCTCGAAGGCCATATTGTCACGCAGGTAATCGAATCCGAACTCGTTGTTGGTGCCGTAGGTGATGTCGGCGGCGTAGGTCTCCCGGCGCGTGACCGGACGCATATGCCGATAACCCTGGCCCGCGGGCGGCTCGTAGCCCGGATCATAGAAGTAGGAGGCGGCATCCGGCCCCAGGCCCCCGGAGGAGTTGATCACCCCCACGGTGAGACCCAGGAAGCGATAGATCTTGCCCATCCACTCCGCATCGCGGCGGGCCAGGTAATCGTTCACCGTGATCACGTGCACGCCCTGCTCAGGTAAGGCGTTCAGGTAGGCGGTAAGCGTAGCCACCAAGGTCTTACCCTCACCGGTGCGCATCTCAGCGATCTTGCCGTCGTTCAAGACCATGCCCCCGATGAGCTGGACATCGAAATGTCGCATACCCAGTACGCGCCGGCCCGCCTCGCGCACCACGGCAAAGGCCTCGGGGAGGAGGTCCGCCAGGCTACTGCCCGCTGTCAGGCGGTGGCGGAACTCGCCGGTCTTCGCCTGTAACTCGGCATCGGCGAGCTGCTCGATCCGAGGCTCTAAGGCATTGATTTGGGCGACCTGCTTCGACATCCGCTTGACCAAGCGTTCGTTGCGGCTGCCGAAGGCCTTCTTGAGCAGATTGTTGATCATCTCTTGCTATCCCTTTATCCGCAGATTACGCAGACTTTCACAGATGATAAACGAAACAATCTGTGAAAATCTGCGTAATCTGTGGATTAAAAAGGGGTAGTGGTTAATGTCTAAGTTGGAACATGACCAACAGCACTGGCCGCTATGCCCCCTCTCCCTGGGAGGGTGTCGCAACAGCCCCTCTCCCGGTCTCTGGTTCCCAGGCAGCGCCTGGGAACCAGAAAAATAAGCATGACTGATGACCATTTGGAGCGGTAACTCGGCATTCAGGTTCTAGCCGGTAACCAGAAAAGCCGACAAAATGTCAGCGGTCTCAGGGGCCGACAGGATGTCGGCGGTCCCGGGCCGGCTGGGACCGCCGTCTTTCAGACGGCTTACGCACCCAATGACCAGCTGTCGGCAACGGTCAGAGCAGACGCCTTCTG
>NZ_FLUY01000082.1 GCF_900092655.1 Candidatus Thiosymbion oneisti | reverse complement strand
GGCGTCTTGGGGCTGCTGTCTACCTATACCTCGGCTAAGCCCCGATCGGATACCAGTCTGGAATCCATAAAGAGCCTA
>NZ_FLUY01000802.1 GCF_900092655.1 Candidatus Thiosymbion oneisti | reverse complement strand
ACTCCGCGGCGCGGAGCTTCCGCGTTCCCACGCAGCGCGTGGGAACGAGAGAATCAGCTGGATAGTAGGGTCCGCTGCGCGGACC
>NZ_FLUY01000806.1 GCF_900092655.1 Candidatus Thiosymbion oneisti | reverse complement strand
CACACTGGAGCATGTGAGCCAAGCGTGTGAGCATGCAGATACTATGAACTTGCAACAGCGGTCGAAACTAGGTACTACCGATTCTTAAGCAAATGCCGCGCTGGTAGCGCACACCGCTAGGAACCGATCCGGCCGCGGCGCCTTGCCGGCGCACTCCAAAGAGTCGGGCTGATGACCCGCCCCCTCCTATTGACTGACCTGCCAACAGCTGGTTTCAACAGGGTTTATCATTCGGTGGCCCTGCTTTGCGCCCATGCGGAGCATTTTTCGCAAGGACTTATGCTATGGTTGACCCTCCCCGCGGGCAGATGAATGGCGCCACCTATAGGTTTTCACGTCGATTGGAGATAACCGATGGCCTTCCTCAGACTCAAGCTCCACTGGCAGATCCTGATCGCACTCGCGCTGGCCGTGATCGCCGGCTTGCTGACGGGCACCGAGGCAGGGCTGTTCGGTGTCACCTTTTATTCGGTGTTCGACTTCGTGGGCAAGCTCTTCCTCAATGCCCTCAAGATGTTGATCGTCCCCTTGATCGTCTCTTCCATCATCGTCGGCATTGCCGGCATCGGCGGCTCTCAGAACCTCGGCCGGCTCGGCGGCAAGACCCTGCTCTACTATATGAGCACCAGTCTGTTGGCGATCCTGGTGGGACTCATGGTGGTCAACGCCATCGCCCCGGGCATCGTTGACGGCCAGCCGGCCAAGGACCTGATCGGTTTTACCACCGACGTCAGCACCTTCGAGGACCAGGTGGCCGGCAGGGGCGCCGGCGATGTCATCGAGGTCTTCCTGCGCATGGTGCCGACCAACATCGTGGCGGCCGCCGCCGCGGGCCAGATGCTGGGCCTGATCTTCTTCAGTCTGCTCTATGGCTTCTTCATGACCCGCATCGCCGCGGGCTATGCCGAGGTCCAGTACAATTTCTGGCAGGGCGTGTTTGAGATCATGCTCAAGATCACCGATCTGATCATGCGCTTCGCCCCCCTGGGGGTGTTCGCCTTGGTTGCCAAGGTAGTGGCCAGCACCGGCTTCGACGCCTTCGTGCCGCTGGCGACATTCTTCTTCAGCGTCCTAGCGGCACTGGCGATTCACTTTCTGGTCACCCTGCCCCTGCTGCTCTATTTCGTGGGCGGGGTCAACCCCGTCCGGCACTTCAAGGCCATGGGCTCGGCCCTGCTCACCGCTTTCTCCACCGCCTCCTCCTCGGCGACCCTTCCTATTACCATGGAGTGCGTGGAGAAAAACGCCGGGGTGTCCAACCGCACCACCAGCTTCGTCCTCCCCTTGGGGGCGACGGTCAATATGGACGGCACCGCCCTCTACGAGTGCGTGGCCGCCATGTTCATCGCCCAGGCCTACGGGTTGGAGCTCACTTTCGCCAGCCAGTTCACGATCGTACTCATCGCCTTGTTGACATCCATCGGCGTGGCCGGAATCCCGGCCGCCAGCCTGGTTGCCATCTCTATCATTCTCGCCGCCATGGGCTTGCCGGTAGAGGGCATCGGACTGATCCTGGCCGTGGACCGCGTCCTGGATATGATGCGCACGGCTACCAATGTCTGGAGCGATTCCGCCGGGGCGGTCATCATCGGCAAGCTGGAGGGAGAACAGGGCATCCTGGAGGAACAACCTCAGAGGGCATAAATGATGATCTTGCGATTCGTTCTCATGATAACCGCCATCTGCCCCGGATTGCTCGGGGCCGCTGCGGACCCACAGACACTGGCCATGGGGTTCTTCCTCGAGGATCCGGAAAAGCCCTCCCCATCCCCCGGTCTCGAGGTCTTCATTGAGGGCAAGGCCTCCTATCGGCTCGGTGAGCCAGTCCTGATTCGCTTCGAGCTGAGAAACCATACCCCCGAGCGTATGGAAGTGTTGAAGTGGGGCACGCCCTTGGAGGGGAAACTCTTACGCGACATGTTCGCGGTCGAGCTTGGTCCTCACGCGACGCCAGTGCCCTATCGGGGACGTTCCGTCAAACGAGGTACGCCTACGGCAAGCGATTTTGTCACCCTGGAGCCAAAGTCTGTTCTGAGCGCCGAGATCGACTTGGCCCAAGGGTATGCGCTCGATAAACCAGGTAGCTATTTCGTGCGCTATCGGCGATCGGTGCTAAGCTACAAGCGACATGGTTCCGTTGAGTCGGAAATGCAGGCAGTACAATCGAATCCTATCGAATTTATACGCGCACCCTAAGTAAGCAATGCGAGTGAACCGATGACAAATCTTTCCAAAGGACACATGCGTCAAAACCTGGTCGGGCAGTTCCTGCTTACCCTCGTGGCTTTTGCCATGCTCGGCGTTTTGCAATGCGTGGTTGCGGCAACGGGATCCCTACAGGCATCGCTTGCGGTGTATAAATCCTCGCATCATGCATATGATGCATTGATCCTTGAGTTTTCGCTTACCAATCATGGCTCCGAACCCGTGCAGGTGTTGCCTTGGAATACCCCATTGGAGGAGGAATTCAAAGCGCCGATCTTCAAAGTGAAGAAGAGTGGGCAAGCGATCGAATATATCGGACGGATGGTCAAGCGCCCCGCCCCGACCGCCGATGATTACATCACGATCGAACCGGGTGAGGTCGTATCAGCGATGCTGGATCTCGCCGAGGGTTATGCTATCTATGATGTAGGCAGCTACTTGATCACTTACGATGCGGATCTGGCAATCCTGGGAGGCCCGAACGCTAAGGCATACGGGGTCGGTGCCGCATCGAGCGTCAGCGCCGCGGCGACCCTGGTACTGAGCGAGGATCGCCCGCTTCCACTGTCCCCTATGGCCAAGGAGGCGACATTCACCGGCTGTACGGGGAGCCAACAGGGTACGATCAATAGCGCCTTCGCCTCGGCCCAACAGATAGCGAATGAGGCGGCCTCCACGTTGACTAGTACACCGACCAATCAACGCAGTACCGCTCCGCGATATGTGCGGTGGTTCGGTACTTATACCCAATCGCGGTATGCGACAGTGGAATCGAATTTCCGTGCGATCTCCAATGCCCTATATGATGGGGATATTACCTTCGATTGCAGCTGCAACGATAATTTCTACGCTTATGTTTATGCGAACCGCCCTTACGAGATCTATCTTTGCAATGTTTTCTGGTCGGCTCCACGGTTGGGCATCGACTCGCAAGCTGGAACCATCGTCCACGAGATCTCGCATTTCACGAACGTTGCCGGTACGGATGATTACGCCTATGGTCAAGACAGTGCGATAAACCTCGCCTCTCGTTACCCGTCACTGGCGATTGATAACGCAGACAGCTACTTGTACTTTGCCGAAAATACGCCGCCACTATCGATGGATGCGGGTGATGGTGGCAATACGGATGGCGGCAGCAGTATAGGTAACGGCAGCAGTACGGGCAGTGGCAGCAGTACGGACAGTGGCAACAGTAGTCGTTGTAGTAACTCGGCAAAGCTTCGGATCCATAAAGCCTATATCGGCTATTATGCCCGCTGCGGGGAGTTTGAAGGGTTCGAGTACTGGTGCACCCGCTTGGACGCGGAGGGGGGTGATCTCGGCTCGATCATTGCGGCCTTCGGGACCTCCCAAGAGTACACCGATCGATTCAGCGGGCTGAGTGACAGCGAGTTGATCAACAATCTCTATCGCAATATGTTCAATCGAGATGCAGAGCCGGGTCCGAGTGGTATGGGGTTTTATCTCGGTCTCTTGGAGTCTCGCCGCCAAGAATGGCGCAACAGCCATGGTGGGAGTAACGAAGGGGCGACCGAATACGCCTTGTCTCGGATTGCCCTTGACGTCTCGGACGGTGCGCAGGGAAACGATGCGCTCACACTGAACGGTAAGATCAGTGCCTGTCCGCAGTATTGAAAAGCTAGTACAGCTGTGCCGAAGGAGTGGTTCACTAACAAGTTAGGCATCTTCTCTGTTACGAGTTTGGTCACCAGTCACCAGCTTCCGGAAAGGCGCAAAGATTTTCCGAACCATAGAGTCGCAGAGAAGATTAAAGCCTCCAGGCGTGGAGGAACCCCAACATCGGATGTTGGGGTTTGTCGCCCCTGTCGGGGCGACTTCATCCCAACCTACGGCTCTTGGTGCGTTATTACTGCCCGGACGTCGCTTGCGCCCTGCCCCCCGGCATCGGACTCCGAATCCGATTCACGAACAGGTTGATAAACCGTGGCCAGTCGAGATCGTACTGAACCGCTATCTGTTGCGCGCCTTCTGCGCCCGGCCAAATCGCACGGCCGCCAACCGATACACCATAGCTGATGCCGTGATCGATATTCACATCGACGAAAAGCCGTTCCGTGGTAACGAGTGTGGGGTCGATGATGCTCGCTACCGCAATCTGGTCATACATCAGCCACTTCCTGTCGGGGTCGGCAGCGAAGCGATGACCCATGGTGTCTTTCAGCAGTTGCGTCAGCGGGGTGTCGGTTGCCACCATCTTCTCGTACCAATCCTTGGTCAATGCAGATTTCCGTGACACGTTCAGCGATGACAGCTCAATCGGGATGTCGGAACGCAGGGTTACCCGTGCCGCTTCCGGGTCGACCCAGAAATTGAACTCCGCGTTGGGCGTAATGTTGCCGGCCCCGTCCGGAAGCAATGCATCGGTGTCGAAAATTATCGGGATCGGTTCTTCGGTTTGCGCAGCGACACTGCCTGCAACGGTGAAAATGCAGACGCATAGCGAAACCAAGAACATCGCCTTTAGAGCGCCGACAGCATACATGGTGGGTTCTCTGCGGTTTTAGTGTCGGAAGGAAGCTTAAGTTCAATGCCATTAAGTTAGCTGCTGACCGCTTGTCGTGGTCGATCAGGATGCGGAAGAGAAAACGACGAAGCGCGCAAATCGGCGCGAATTCATTCGCGAGGATTCGCATGATTCGTCGTTCCTCCTCTTTTTTATCGCGAACCACAATGCTGCCGGTATGCCGCTGCGGATGCTGCGCTACTATACGGATATCCGCTTTGCCGGTCATGCCGGTCACATCCGTCAGTTTCTGATCTACATCGGGTCTGACCGCTTAAACATGCAGGCTGGTATCGACGAGCCGGGGTTGCTCGACTACCGCTACGGCCTGGTAGACATGCATCGCGTCAACTGCGCCGGCTTGCTGGTACAGGATAATCCCGATGCCTTGGTGTTGGCTGTGCTGTGCGACTTCGGTGACCGTAGGCCCCAGGAGGTTGTTACCTATATCGATATCGTTCGTCGCTTGCAGGAGCTACTTGGAACGGACGAGCGGCGTTTCCGTGACTACATGACGGTGAGGCAAGGGATGGCAGACCCGCATGGACGAGGTGCTCAAAGAATGGGTGCATACCCACCGGGGAGTTTAGTTGCCAGCCACCAGTCGCCGGCTTCCAGCGCATCGGATCAAACGTAGTCCGACCTCTGTAGAGCTGAAACAGGCTCTCGGCATGGAAGCAAGTCAAGTAGGTTGGGCAAAGCCGCAGGGACGCGGCGTGCCCAACGGAATTAGATGTTGGGCACGCCGCACCGTCCCTGGCGCGCCTTTGCCCAACCTACCCGACTACAAACACCGCTCGCGCAGCCCGGATGCCACGCAGGTACTTGGCCTGACGCCGGGCACAGAGATTCACCAGCGCCGCCGGCGCGCCGACCGCCGTTCCGAACGCCTTGAGAAGACGCTTGGAATAGCCGATAAATCGCTCCCCGTCGATACCCAGTCGCACGAGGATCTTGGGTGCTTGCGCCTCGATGTATCCGGACTTATCCGCACGTAACGCCCGGCCCGTCCAATCGACCAGCTCCAAGTAGTCCTCGAAAGCAAAAGGCACCGCCCAGGGGATCTGTGCGGTGGCGTCAAAGGGCATCAGCGAGGCTTGGGGTAAGGCGTGCGTTTCAGCCTCTGGTCGTAACCGCTCCCCATCGAGCGTTATCTCAGGATCTTTGATGGTTGCGGTCTCCTGCGGGCCGGCTTCGGACCCGACTTCCTCCGGCAACCCGACGACGCGCTCCTGAATCGAGGTGTAGTCCGAGGTCTCCGGCGTCTCGGCAAGCCCGGCGGCCCGTACCGGATTGAGATCCACATAGGCCATTGCCGCCAGCAGCGCCTTCTCATCGAGCAACGCCTGGCTCTTGAAACGGCCCTCCCAAAAACGCCCCTTCACCCCATCCTCCGCATTGGC
>NZ_FLUY01000476.1 GCF_900092655.1 Candidatus Thiosymbion oneisti | reverse complement strand
ACGGTTGGCCGCCCGCCATGCGCTCCCGTTGACCCGTCGAAACTCAGCGCTGGTGCGGTAGCTCGGGACTAACCCCTCCCGCAGCCAGCTCAACTCCAGGTTGCGCCGGCACTCGCGTTCCAGACGCCGGGA
>NZ_FLUY01000810.1 GCF_900092655.1 Candidatus Thiosymbion oneisti | reverse complement strand
GCCGGGAGAGGGGTTGGGGAGAGGGGATCAAAAAGATGAATCGCTCTACTTTTTCACTTATAAGTTTACCACTACCCGATAATATTTAGCTGCCGGCGACCCGATGCCGTGGTCCGGCTCCACGGTAACTTTCAAGCACAGTGCCACGCGGCATCGGGCGCCTGGGCCAAGCCATTGGCCAGAAGCTGAGGAACGTAACGCCAGGAAAATAGTTTGCCTTATGAAGGAATACAAGTTCACTGACTATTTTGAGAACGAGGTCCTGCGCAAACGGCCTTATATCAAAAAGGTGTGGTGTATCCGAGTCGTTGAGAATCCAATGAAATCCGAGCCGCAAGAACACAATCGATACCGATTCTGGGCGGCAATCGAAGAACTGAAAGGACGTATACTTCGCGTGGTGACCCTTGAGGATAAAACTACGATTCATAACGCCTTCCCCGACAGAGGTTTTAAGCTATGAAACTCAACTATTATCCGGATACGGACTCCCTGTACATCGACTTGTCAGGCCACACGAGCGTGGAAAGCCGTGAGATCTCAGAGGGGATTGTTCTGGATTACGACGAATTGGAATATGTGGTAGGCATAGATATAGATAATGCGAGTTCGAAGGTGGAGCTTCATGAACTCATGGTGAGCAAGATGCCGCTCGCAAAACAAACCATCACGAGCTGACAAATTAGCGAGAAATGGGCGAATATTCGCGTGTTTTTCCTGCCGGAACGAGAAGAGGAGAGACGTATGGAACCGGTGAATATCGGTTTGTTGGGAATGGGTACCGTCGGCGGCGGCACGGTGAGCGTGCTCGCAGGCAACGCGCGGGAGATCGCCCGCCGGGCCGGACGGGAGATCCGCATCGCCCATGCCGCGGCGCGTCACTATGATCCCCGGCGCATCAGCGGCCTGGACCGGATCGGACGCATTTCGGAAGACGCCTTTGCCGTGGTGGAAGATCCCGCCATCGAGATCGTCATCGAACTCATCGGGGGCTACTCGCCGGCCAAGGAGTTGGTGCTTGGGGCCATCGAGAAGGGCAAGCATGTGGTCACCGCCAACAAGGCCCTGATCGCCCTGCACGGTAACGAGATCTTCGCCGCTGCGCGCGAGCGGGGCGTGATGGTGGCCTTCGAGGCCGCCGTGGCCGGCGGTATTCCCATCATCAAGGCCCTGCGCGAAGGATTAGCGGCCAATCATATCGAATGGATCGCCGGTATCATCAACGGCACCGGCAACTACATTCTTACCGAGATGCGGGACCGGCGTCGGGATTTTGGCGAGGTGCTCGCTGAGGCCCAAGCCCTGGGGTATGCGGAGGCGGATCCGACGTTCGACGTGGAAGGCATCGATGCCGCCCACAAGCTCACCATCCTGGGGTCGCTGGCTTTTGGTATCCCGTTGCAGTTCGACCGGACCTATACCGAGGGCATCTCCGAGATCGAGACCCAGGACGTCGGCCACGCGGCGGGCCTGGGCTACGCCATCAAGCACTTGGGTATCGCGCGCAAGACCGACCAAGGCATCGAGATGCGGGTCCACCCCACGCTCATCCCCCATCGGCGCTTGATCGCCAATGTGAATGGGGTCATGAACGCCGTTCTCGTCAAGGGCGATGCAGTGGGACCCACCCTCTACTACGGGGCGGGTGCCGGTGCCATGCCCACGGCCTCCGCGGTGGTGGCGGATGTGGTCGATGTGACCCGTGCGCTCACCACCGATCGCGACAACCGGGTCCCACATCTCGCGTTCCAGCCCCACCAGCTCTCAGACATGCCCGTGTTGTCCATGGAACAGGTCGAGACCGCCTACTATCTGCGCATCATCGCCCTGGATCAACCGGGCGTCATGGCCCGCATCGCCGGCATCTTAGGGGAGGAGGGCATCAGCATCGAGGCCATCCAGCAGAAGGAACCGCAGGAGGGCGATACCCATGTGCCCCTGATTATGCTCAGTCATCGGGTCTGTGAAGGCCGCATGAACCGGGCCCTCGCCCGCATCGAGGCCCTGGAGTCCGTGACGGGCAAGGTAGTGCGGATCCGGATGGAGCAGTTGGCGGGGTGAAAGGAAGTATTAAACGAAATCGTGCACGGCCAGCGTGGTATTACCGCCGATACGGCGCTACGGTTAGGGCGTTATTTCGGCATATCGGCGCAGTTTTGGATGAACCTGCAAACCGGCTACGATCTGAGCTTGGCCCGGTAACGGACCGGTGAGGATATTCAAGCCCGGATCGAGCCCCTGAATAGGACGGCGTAAGGCATCCAGCCCGGCTTCCCCAAGCAATGCCGATTGCCCGAGGAGCAGCTACGTGACCACCGATTTCCAACCCCAAAACGACCTGGAACGCCAGCTGATGGCCGCCCAGGAGAATCGAATTCCGCCGGAGTCCTTTCTCCGGACCCTACTCGGCTCCGAGGTCTTCATGCCCGTTTACGAGCGACATCAAATCGGCGGCTTTGCAACCGATACCAAGGCCCGGCCGCTCAAGGTCCGGACCGAGGACGGCGAAGAGGTGCTGGTATTGTTCACGAATCCCGAGCGCGCCAAGGCCTTCGTGAAGGACTACCCCGGCTATGGCGGCGGCTTGGTCGTCGAGTTCCCCTGGATTCTGGAGAAGCTGGGCGTCGGTTACGGCATCACGCTCAACCCCGGCCTGGCGTTCGGTATCGATTTCGAGGCCCAGGACCTGGCCCGGATCGCGGCCATGGGCAGCAACTGATTGAGAACAGGTAAGGCTCTACTGTCAGCGGTTTTGCTCGGTATCCCGCTCGCCGGCTGCGATGACCGCATACCGGCCCGCATACCGGACGGAACCCTACGCATGGGGCTCGCCACCGCGCCGCGCAACCTGGACCCCAGGTTCGCGACGGACGCCGCCTCCGAGCGCATCAATCGCCTGCTCTACCGGCGACTCGTGGCGTTCGACGCGGCGAGCCGGCCGATACCCGCGCTGGCCACCTGGGAGCAACCCGCGCCGACCCGTTATCTGTTCACCCTGGGGCAAGACGGGCGGGTCTTCAGCGACGGCAGCCGGCTCGATGCCGAAGACGTCAAGGCGACCTATGCCTCCATCCTGGACCCCGCCGGTGCCTCTCCGCACCGTGCCTTGCTGAGCATCATCCGGGACATCAGGACCCACGGACCGGACCGGATCGAATTCAGGCTCGCCGAACCCGATCCCCTGTTCCCCGCTTATCTCGGCATCGGCATCCTGCCAGCGGCTTCGATCCGGCGTAACCACGGATTTCAACGCGCCCCCGTGGGCAGCGGACCCTTTCGGTTCCTCGACTGGCCCGAGACCGGCCGGCTGCGCCTCGAACGCCGGCGCGACCGTCGGCGGTTGGAGCTGCTGGTCGTCAAGGACCCCAATGTGCGGGTCATGAAGCTGCTGCGGGGCGAGATCCATCTGTTGCAGAACGACTTGGCCCCAGAGCTCCTGGACTATCTGCGGGGGCGTCCCGAAGTGCGGGTGCGGGAGCTCGACGGGGCCAACTTCTCCTATCTCGGCTTTAACCTCCAGGACCCGATCACCGGTCTGTTGCCGGTGCGTCAGGCCATCGCCCACGCCATCGACCGGCGGGCAATCCTGCGCTTTCTGTTCCGGGACGGGGGCCGACTCGCAGAGGCCATGTTCCCCCCGGAACACTGGGCCGGCGCCCCGGGGCTCGCCGGTCATGCCCATGATCCGGCCCGTGCCGAGGCACTGCTGGCCGCCGCCGGGTTCGGTCCCGAGCGGCCTTTGCGGCTGGTCTACAAGACCTCCAGTGATCCCTTCCGGGTGCGCCTGGCCACCGTCATCCAGGCCCAATTGGCGCAGGTAGGCATCCGGGTCGAGGTCCGCAGCTATGATTGGGGCACCTTCTACGGCGACATCAAAGCGGGCCGCTTCCAGCTCTACAGCCTGTCCTGGGTGGGCATCCGCACCCCGGACATCTTCCGCTACGTCTTTCACAGCGCATCCGTTCCCCCGCAGGGGGCCAACCGGGGCCGCTATCGCAGCCCGCGCGCCGACCGCATCATCGAAACGGCGCGGGCGGAGCAGGACCCGGAGCACCAGGCCGAACACTACCGAGAGCTGCAGGCGCTGTTGTTGGAGGAGCTGCCCTACATCCCCCTGTGGTACGAGCATCAGGTCTACGCCTACCGCAGCGAGGTCCAGGGCTATCGGTTAGCCCCCGACGGCAACTATGACGGGCTGGCGGAGGTGGAGCTTGGATCCGGTGCTACGGAACGGCGGAAGGTTCATCGCTAGGCTCAAAGCGGGGTCCGTGCGGACAAGCAGCACGGCGGGCAACCCATGGGGTCGAACCCAATGGCAATGCCGGTTATTGGCGCGGTCCTGAATGATTTGTCGCGAAACCTTAATAGACAGGATTACTCAGGATTTACAGGATGCCTGCAC
This sequence comes from Candidatus Thiosymbion oneisti, assembly GCF_900092655.1. GTDB lineage: Bacteria > Pseudomonadota > Gammaproteobacteria > Chromatiales > Chromatiaceae > Thiosymbion > Thiosymbion oneisti. The sequence goes on along the minus strand of NZ_FLUY01000810.1, from coordinate 3,898 downwards.
GTTAAATAAAAATATCGGTAGTGGTGAATCGTTAATGGTAGAGGGTAGGTTGGGTTGCTGCGCGGCTGGGCGGACTCAATTCTTTTGGGACTATCAACTATGCTATCAGTTAGAAATTTACCACTACAAACTTGTCCCGACGCAGGACGGATCTTTTCCCCCAAACAACGCCAAATATTCAGGATTGCACTGTGGGAGGGCCAAAGCGGATGACCTTCTTGAGGGGCGACAGGTTGATCTCGTCCACCACGGTCCCGGGGGGGGCGTCGAGCATGGCGATGATCGCATCGGCAACGGCATCCGGCGCGATGGCGTTTTCGGGGGTCGCGCCGGGGCGGAAGGCGAGCCCGTCGAAGAAGCTGGTCCTCACCAACCCTGGGTTGACGATACCGACCCGCACGCCAGCAGCAGCGCATTCCTGGCGCAGGGAGTGCGCGAACCCACGCAGCGCGGATTTGCAGGCGCTGTAAACGGCGCCTTTGATGCCGCCCGACAAGGCGGTCTCCGAACCCATGAAGATCAGGTCGCCCCGCCCCCGCCGCTTGAGCAGAGGTAGAAAGGACCGCGCAACCAGAATATGTTGGGTCAGATTGAGATCTACGGATGCGCGGATCTGGTGCGGCGAGGACTGTTCCAGGTGACCGAAACGGCCGGCACCGGCATTGGATATGACCGCGTCCAACTCATTGTCAACCCAGGGGCGGTGATCCCCGGCAACCTGGGAGAGCCGCTGCGGCAGCATATCGAGATCCGCCAGATCAATCGTAACCGCCTCGAAGCCGGCCCGGGGGAGGGACCAGTGCGAGAAATCCCGCCCGATACCGATAACCCGGTCCCCCGCGTCCAACAGCTTGAGACTCAACGCCCGTCCGATGCCGCGGCTGGCGCCGGTGATCAGGACTAGGCGCCGTTCCGGATTGTTATCCACCTTGGACACGAGAAGGCCCTATGTGATGGTTCGTTGCGAGCAATTTCCATTGGCTCATAATGTTCATTGAGCAACTCATTGCGAGCCATGAATTTACTCAAATAGGTCGATGCTGGGAAAAGAACAATCAAAACGAAATTGATATCGTGGCTGTCAACGAGTCTGATAAAACCATCCTCGTCGCCGAAGTTAAACGACAGGTTTCAAAGATTAATCTCAACCTGCTGGATAAAAAAGCCCAAAAAATCCGACAACAGTACCCCGATTATGAGATTAAATTACAGGGATTTTCTTTGTTGGATTTGGACACTTGACAGCTTGTAGTAGCGAACAAATTGTCTGATGCGTCTTTGCTTTCAATTGTATAGAATTCTCAGCCGGATAGCTGGGAGGGGAGTTCTCTCCGGCCCCCACCACGCAGTGCATACCCCGCAGCCATAAGTGAGATCGAGTTGAAGCTCCAGGACCCCAAGCTGCTGGTCCAGCCGGCGCCCCTGCTCAAGCAGCCCTTGACCACTGCCAAGGCCATGGGGGATGTGGCCTTCGCCCTGGCACCGGCGACCCTGGCCGGGGTCTGGTTCTTCGGCCTCGGTGCCCTACTGATTGTGAGCGCCGGCATCGCCGGGGCCGTGCTGACCGAGTGGGTCTTCTCCCCGTCCGGGCAGCGCCGGGCCAAGCTGCTCGATGGCAGCGGTCTGATCACCGGACTCCTGCTCGGCCTCAGCCTGCCCCCGGGGTTGCCCTTGTGGATGGCCTTCCTCGGCGGGGTGGTGAGCATCGGTCTGGGCAAGCTGATCTGGGGCGGCTTGGGCTACAACCTGTTCAATCCGGCACTGGTGGGACGGGCCTTTCTGCTCGCTACCTTCCCCGTGGCCATGACCACCTGGAACGCCCACACCGGGGATTTCTTCGCTGTCCAGGCCTCCATTCTCGCCACCCCTTTCCTGCAGGCGACCTATGACGGCATGAGCGCGGCGACGCCCCTGGGGACCATGAAGTTCGAGGGCCAGTCTACACCCCTGTGGGACCTGGTGATCGGCAAGACCAGCGGCTGCATCGGCGAGACCAGTGGTCTGTTGCTGGTCCTCGGCGGCATCTACCTGGTACTGCGTCGGGACCTGGATTGGCGGATCCCGGCCAGCATCCTGCTCTCGGTAGCCGCCTTCTCGCTGGTCCTCTTCCTGATCGATCCGGCCGGCTACCCCGATCCGCTGTTCTCCCTGTTCTCCGGCGGCCTGCTGCTCGGGGCCATCTATATGGCCACGGATCCGGTCACTTCCCCCATCACCCCTAAGGGCGCCTGGATATTCGGGGTAGGTGTGGGGCTACTAGTGGTCCTGATCCGGGTCTTCGGCGGCTTCCCCGAGGGGGTCATGTACGCCATCCTGCTGATGAATGCCGCCACCCCCCTCATCGACCGTTACACCCAGCCCCGGGTCTTCGGCAAAGGGATCAAGACCCCGTGAGCAGCAACCAGGACCGATCGCTCCGGGAGCCCGGCTCTACCCGGCTGGTTGCGACCTTAGGGCTAGCGGGCCTGCTCTCGGGACTCATCATCGTCTCCGTATTCGAGGCCACTCGGCCCACCATCGTTGCCTACCAGGCCAAGGTCCTGCGCCAGGCGGTGTTCAAGGTGCTGCCCGGCACCACTCACATGCAGCGCCTGGTCTATCGGGAGGGACGGCTGTTGGTCAAGGAAGCGGAGGATCAGGACGAAGAGGCCCTGTTCGGCGGCTACGACGCCCAGGGCCGACTCCTGGGCTATGCCATCCCCAACGCGGGTCCCGGCTTTCAGGACACCATCCGCCTCATTTACGGCTATCTGCCCGCCGCCCGCCGAGTGGTCGGCATGGAGATCCTGGAGAGTCGCGAGACCCCCGGGCTGGGGGACAAGATCTACAAGGACGCCGATTTCGTCGCCGGTTTCCGGGACCTAGCCATCGACCCCCGGATCCTAGCCGTCAAGCAGGGCACCAAAGCGGCGGCCAACCAGATCAACGCCATCACGGGCGCCACCATCTCTTCCAAGGCAGTGGTCAGGATCATCAACCAGGGCAACGCGCGCTGGCTCGAACGCCTGCCGGCGCCCGAGGCCGCGCCGCCGTTGGAGTAGCAATCCTGAATGATTCGGCGCGGTTTGGGGGAAAAGATCTCTCCTGCGTCGGGACAGGGTTTGACGTGTTGCGTTGCGACGCCCAAAAGCTCGTTGATCGACGGCCAGGCCCGTACCGGCGTCTTAACACAACCTACACCCAGATTACCCCCGCGCTGCCGGCCCGCGCGGCCTTGCGTTAAGTGTAGGTTGGGTTAGGCGCGCTGTTCGATCCTGATGCACAGTGACAAGGCTGAACGCGCCGTAACCCAACACGTCCGGTCTCCCAAACAGCGCCAAATAACCCAGGACCGCGCCCGGACCGGCACGGCATCGAACGCGGTGTAACGCAACCCGACGCTCGGATCCATTTTCGGTTTGTGCCGCTCTGGTTTTCGGCTGGCTCCCCACGCTGGAGCGTGGGGAGCCAGCCGAAAATCAATGCCAATAGAAAATCAATAGGTTAGTTTTTAGACAGCCTCTGAGCTGGGTCTGATCATTGCCGGCGTTAGTGACCTGGTAATGCATGATGAGCTGGTGTTTGTCGTCAACGCAACCTTGCACCTTGTAGCCCGTCACAGGCTGGTTGCTTGTTCAAGGCCCGCGCATCAGGGTCGGTACGCGAGCGCTGGGTCTCACCACGCTCCTCAAGCTGCTTGCGTTGCGCCTGCTGGCGGGCCTGGTGCGCCTTGAGTTCATCCAGCTTGCTCGCCAGCGTGGGGTCTTCACCCAACCGGTCGCCGGCGTGGTTTTCCTGCGCGTCGTTGGCATCCAGGCACTGGGGGTCGGCGTCCAGATCACGCTCGATCTGCTTCAGTTCAGCTTCTAAGCCCTTCTTCGTCGTGATGCTGGCGTCACTGGCGCTGGCGTGAAAAAAC
>NZ_FLUY01000799.1 GCF_900092655.1 Candidatus Thiosymbion oneisti | reverse complement strand
AAGTCTGGCTTGCTGGGTCTCGTCCCTCGACCCAGCCTACCGCTTTGAAATCAATATGTTAGTTTTTAGACAGCCTCTAACAGTTAATGGTTAGTGTGCCAACCTATTGTACTACCGGGAAAAGGCTGCTATCGCTACACGTATCACTCATGCTGCATTAGGCTACTGATTATAAGCCACCGCCCGCTCAACCAACTCCTCAAGTCCCGGCTCGTCCGGGTTCCAGGGCTTACCCGGATGGATACAGTCGGCGGGGCAGAGCTCGGCGGCTTCTACCAGTTGGGCGTAGGTACCTGCATTCAAATCCCCGAGCATGGCTTGTTTGTCCTCGTTGTAGAGAAAGAGGAGAGGGTTGAGATTGGTGCAGTCGTTGCAGCTGGTGCAGAGGGGGGTGTCGATCCAGGGTTCGTCGAAGCTCAGAGCAGGCTCGGGTGTGATTGGCTCTCCGATTTCACCGTCGTCTTCCTCTATG
>NZ_FLUY01000817.1 GCF_900092655.1 Candidatus Thiosymbion oneisti | reverse complement strand
AAGGCGGTGTGTCTGCCCGACTCCGGCGCTCCTCGCAGTATCACTCGTAGTGAGCACGCCAACTTGGTCGAGGCCCACCGGCAACGGATGGCTGAACCGGGGGCCACACGAATGCGCCAGCGCGCCGGTTTGGTCGAACACCCCTTCGGTACCCTCAAGCGCTGGTT
>NZ_FLUY01000819.1 GCF_900092655.1 Candidatus Thiosymbion oneisti | reverse complement strand
CCCAGCCCAACCAGCGCTTGAGGGTACCGAAGGGGTGTTCGACCAAACCGGCGCGCTGGCGCATTCGTGTGGCCCCCGGTTCAGC
>NZ_FLUY01000821.1 GCF_900092655.1 Candidatus Thiosymbion oneisti | reverse complement strand
TCGGGACCAGGTCTGCTCCCACGCTGGAGCCTGGGGAGCCAGCCGAAAATCAATAGGTTAGTTTTTAGACAGCCTCTTAAACAATGGTATTGGCGGATATTCCGCCGGTTATAGACACTCGGATGCGAAATCCGCCAACCGCGAGCGTTCGCCGCGGATCAGGGTGATGTGTCCGCCGTGTGCCCAATCCTTGAAGCGGTCGACCACATAGGTGAGTCCGGAGCTGGTCTCCGTGAGGTAGGGGGTGTCGATCTGGGAGATATTGCCCAGGCAGACGATCTTGGTGCCGGGTCCGGCCCGGGTGATCAGCGTCTTCATCTGCTTGGCCGTGAGGTTCTGGGCCTCGTCCAGGATGATGTATTTGCGTAGGAAGGTGCGCCCGCGCATAAAGTTGAGGGAGGAGATGCGAATGCGGTTGCGCAACAGATCATTGGTTGCCGCCCGACCCCACTCACCGCCTTCCGTCTGGGTGAGTACCTCTAGGTTGTCCATGAGGGCCCCCATCCAGGGGGTCATCTTCTCCTCCTCGGTTCCGGGTAGGAAGCCGATGTCCTCCCCGACCGGCACCGTTTCCCGGGTCATGATGATCTCGCGGTAAAGGTTGCGGTCCAGCACCTGGGATAGGCCGGCGGCCAGGGCCAGCAGGGTCTTACCGGTACCGGCGGCCCCGAGCAGGGTGACGAAGTCCAGCCCCGGGTCCATGAGCAGATTGAGGGCGAAATTTTGCTCCCGGTTGCGCGCGGTGATGCCCCATACGTTGTGCCGAGGCGAGCGGAAATCCTCGGCCAGCTCGATGATCGCCGCGGTGGGGGAAGGCTTCTCCCGCACGATGGCCTCGCAGCACTCGTCTTCCTCGCAATAAAGGCACTGGCTCGGATACCAGTCGGCGATGTCCGGCCCCTTGATCTTGTAGAAGGTGCGGCCGGCCGCTTGCCGGGACTCCACGGCTTTGTCGTGACAGGTCCAAAAGCCCTCCGGCAGCTCCTCCTGCCCCGTGTAGAGCAGCGAGACGTCGTCCAGGACCTGGTCGTTGGCATAGTCTTCCGCCGGGATACCCAGGACCGCCGCCTTGATTCTCAGGTTGATGTCCTTGGAGACGATGATGACGGTGTGGTCCCGGTGGATCTTCTGGAGGGCTTGGGCGGTGCCCAGGATGTGGTTGTCGAGGTTACTGCCCGGCAGTGACGCCGGGAGGTCGAGGTCCAATGGTGCGGTCTGGAAAAAGATGCGCCCGTTGGCTGCGGTCGTATGGGAGCCGCTGTTCTCGATAAACGGCGTAAGAGGCAGTCCGGCGGCGATTTTCTCCTGGTCGGCGCCGCTCATGAATCCATCGAGAAAGCGGCTGACCTGGCGCACGTTCCGTGCCATCTCCGACATCCCTTTTTTGCCCTTGTCGAGCTCCTCGAGCACGGCCATGGGCAGATAAATGTCGTGCTCATGGAAGCGGAATAGGGACGCGGGGTCGTGCATCAGCACGTTGGTATCGAGGACGAAGAGGCGGAGCCTGTCATTATCGCGTTTGAGCATTTCCGACCCCCTCGTGCGTCGGCGTCAATCGCGGTCCGAAACGCAGCATCGAAAGGCTCCTGACGGCCATCGACGGAGGGGGAGCCGGACTCAGGGGTCCAGTTCCTCGGCGGCCGCGAGGACCTCATGCACGTGGCCCTTGACTTTCACCTTCCGCCATTGCCGACGCAGTACGCCCGTCTTGTCGATCAGAAAGGTGCTGCGTTCTACCCCCAAGTATTCCTTACCGAACATCTTCTTGGGCTTGATGACGTCGAACAGTTTGCACAAGGCCTCGTCCTGGTCGGAGACTAGGTCGAAAGGAAAGGCGTGCTTGGCCTTGAAGCGCTCCTGGGCCTTGAGTCCGTCCCGGGATGCGCCCAGGATCTTGGTGGCGGTCGCCGCGAAGGCATCAGCGGCGTCCCTGAAGTCCTGCCCCTCCGTCGTGCAACCGGGTGTGCTTGCCTTGGGATAGAAAAAGAGCACCAGGTTTTCGCCGTGAAAATCGGACAGCTGCAACCGCTTCTCGCCGGTGGTTGTCAGCGCGATGTCGGGTACTCTGTCGCCGATGGTTAGGCTCATTCGTGATCTCCTTAGATTGGTTTTTTCTCGTTCCCACGCGCCGCGTGGGAACGAGAGAAAAGCGTCTTTTTAATCTCTGTGGGTCGAATTCCCCGCTGCTTGCGGCGAGAAAAAAGACTTCCATCCGATTGATACCCCGCCCCTTGGGGCGGGGAGGATTCATTCCGCAGATTACGCAGATTGTTTCGTTCTTAATCTGTGGAAATCTGCGTAATCTGTGGATAAAGAAAGTTCGGTACACCAAACCGCGCTAAATCATTCAGGATTGCTTTTAGCCGGGCAGCTTCCCAAATATCGCCTTACCCCTTCAGCGGCTCGAGTACGGCGTCCAGATTCAACCCATCACAGTAATCCGTGAACTCCTCGCGGAGCGTTGCGATGTGCATGTCCGCGGGGATGCCGATGGTGATGTGCACGGCGAACATCGGCGTTCCGGTATGTGCGGCGGCGTAGGTGCTGGTCGTCAGGTCTTCGATGTTGATGCCGCGCTCTGAGAAGAACCCGGCCAGGTTGTTGACGATGCCTGGGTGGTCCATGGCGATGACGTCCACTGCATAGGGCAACAGGTTGGCTCCGGCGGTTCGCTCCCCGGTACGCTTGGAGATGATGGTCATGCCCAATCGCCGCTCGAGCTCCGGCAATGCGTTCTCGATTTTGGCCAGGGTGTTCCACTTGCCCTGCACCAAAAGGATGGCCGCGAATTCTCCACCCAGGACGGTCATACGGCTGTCCTCGATGTTGCAACCCTGCTCGAGGATGGTCTTGGACAAGGTATCCACGATGCCGGGGTGATCCTCCCCCAGGGCGGAGAGCACGAGGTAGGTCTTCTGCGTGGGCATGGTCTTAAATCCCAATGAGTCTTGTCAGCGGTTGGATCGGACTTGAGTTTAGCATGGGCTCGGGCGCGCCTCGAAGCCCATGGCCGGGGAATGCAGCTACCAGCTACCAGTCGCCGGCTGCCGGCGGCGCATTTCTACACCTACGGAGGAGAATCGCTGGCGACTGGTGACTGGTGACTGGTGACTGGCGACTGGTGACTGGCGACTGGTGACTGGCGACTGGTGACTGGCGACTGGTGACTGGCGACTGGTGACTGGTGACTGGTGACTGGTGACTGGCGACTGGTGACTGGCGACTGGTGACTGGCGACTGGTGACTGGTGACTGGCGACTGGCGACTGGCGACTGGCGACTGGTGACTGGCGACTGGTGACTGGTGACTGGCGACTGGTGACTGGCGACTGGCGACTGGTGACTGGCGACTGGTGACTGGTGACTGGTGACTGGCGACTGGTGACTGGCGACTGGCGACTGGTAGCTGGTGACTGGCGACTGGCGACTGGTAGCTGGAAAAGCAGTTAGGTTGTACTACCCGAGTCACGGCAAGATAATAGGCCCTGATTTTCCCATCCCGGAGTCGCCTTGTTATGTTTCGCGGTAGCATCGTTGCCTTGATCACACCCATGCATGAAGATGGCCGGATCGACGAGGATTCCCTACGTCGGCTGGTCGATTTCCACGTGGAAGCTGGCACCTCGGCAATCGTTGCCGCCGGGACCACTGGAGAATCCGCGACCCTGGATGAGCAGGAGCATTGTGCGTTCGTGCGCAGCGTCGTGGAGTTCGCCGCGGGTCGTGTCCCGGTGATCGCGGGTACCGGTGCGAATTCCACCACCGAGGCCATCGCGCTGACCGGCTGCGCGCAGCGGGCCGGAGCGGCCGCAGCCTTGTTGGTCACACCCTATTACAACAAGCCGACCCAGGAGGGACTGTATCTGCACTTCAAGGCCATCGCCGAGGCCGTGGAGATGCCACAAATCCTATACAACGTACCCGGTCGGACGGCCTGTGATCTGCTGCCCCAGACCGCGGCGCGTTTGTCCCGGATTCCGAATATCGTGGGTATCAAAGAGGCGACCGGAGACCTGGAGCGGCTCGTCCGCTTGAAATCACTGTGCGCGGAGGATTTTGACCTGCTCAGTGGTGACGATGCGACTGCCTGCGAGTTCATCTTGCAGGGTGGTCACGGGGATATCTCGGTGACCGCCAATGTTGCCCCCCGGCTCATGCAGCAAATGTGTGCCGCGGCCCTGTCCGGTCGGCGCGACCAAGCGCTGGCGATCAACGCCCGCCTCGATCCCCTGCACCGCAGTCTATTCGTGCAGTCCAGCCCGATACCCGTGAAATGGGCGGTCGCTGAGATGGGGCTGTCAGCGCGGGGGATCAGATTACCGCTGACCTGGCTGACGGCAGACGCGCAACCCACCGTGCGAGCCGCCATGGAGCAGGCGGGCGTCATTTAGGACGAGTGGCAAGCGGAGAACCTACCCTGAGTGCGGAGGGTAGGCCACGAAACAGCGAACGACTTTGGACGTTAGACGAAAAGACAAGCAAGCGGGCGTGTGCTATGAATTATTCTTCAAGGAATTGCCCAAGGGGGGTGCCTTCGATGCGGTTTGCCGAAGGGCCTTGCGATAACAGAAGCGCAACCCCGATGCGGAACACGCTGGCCCTCGCGATTATTATGTTGAGTGTACTGCTGCTATCGGCATGCGGTAGTACACCGAGTGTGGGCGACTATCTACCCGATCAACGCCTGCAATACAAGAAACAACGCGAGGCGGCGGAGAATTTGGAGATTCCGCCGGACCTGACCGCCGGCAGCTTTGACGATGCCATGGACGTCCCGCCGCTCGGTGGGGCCACCACCTACTCCGAGTATGTGGGCGAGCAATCGGCGCGGCGCCGGACCGCGGGCAGCGCCCAAGTGCTGCCGGAGGTGAAAGACGTCAAACTGCGCCGCGAGGGGAATAATCGCTGGCTCGAGATCGATGGCTCACCCCAACAGGTGTGGCCGAAGCTAATCAGCTTTTGGCGTTCTCAAGGTATCTTGCTGGTGGAGCAAGACCCGTCCACCGGCATCATGAAGACCGATTGGTTGGAGAACCGGGCCGAGATCCGTCGGGACTTCGTTACCAAACTACTGCGTAAGGTGGTGGATGGGCTCTATTCCACCTCCATACGCGATCAGTATCGCGTCCGTATCGAGCCGGGTCTAAGTGCCGGGATGACCGATCTGTATCTGACCCACCGGGCCATGGAGGAACATCTGCGCACCAGTGTGGCGGGCGGGGAAGCGTCGTCCGTCTGGGAGCCGGCCCCTGCGGATCCGGGCAAGGAGGTAACCATGTTGCGTCGGCTCATGGTCTACCTTGGTGCCTCCAAGCAACCGGAAAGCGAGCTGGCTGCGGCTAAGCAGCAGGCAACCAAGCACCCGAAATCGCGACTTGCCAAGGGTCCCGGCGGGGAGAGCCTGCTGATCATTTCCGATGAGTACCGACGGGCCTGGCGCCTGACCGGAGTAGCCTTGGATCGAGTCGGTTTCGCGGTGGAGGACCGGGACCGTATGCGTGGGGTCTACTATGTCCGATACGATGATCCGGCAAAAGGTGAGAGAAAAAAGAGTTGGGGATCGAGGCTCGCGTTCTGGCGTCGCGATGACGAAAAAGGGGTCGCCCAGTACCAGGTCAAGCTCATGGGCGACGGCACCCAGACCCGCGTCGTCGTGCGTGACCAGGTCGGCCAGCCCGCATCTTCCGCTACCGCAGAACGCATCTTACAGCTGTTGAGCGAACAAATCCGCTGATTCTCCGCGCCGCACGCGATGCGTTTTGTATCTTTCTCGTTCCCACGCGCTGCGTGGGGACGCCCAGGCTCCGCGCCGCGGAGTGTTTCAGAGATCCCATGAGCCATAG
>NZ_FLUY01001741.1 GCF_900092655.1 Candidatus Thiosymbion oneisti | reverse complement strand
ACGCCTGAAATACCTGTTTTTCCCTTGCATAACATAACCTTAGCATGCGGTTGCAGAGGCTAAAGTTATCTAGACCCGTTTAAAAAATCGTTGCACCTCTGCCCGCAGCAGGCAGGCGCCTAGGAGACTGCTCCCCTCTCGATGTAACGACCATAGCAGGTGCGGTCGCCGTGCATCTGGAGACCGCATGGGAGAACCCCGTTGAGCCACCGTTTGGAGAGACGAAATGTCCGCCAACCCTGTCAGAGGAGGACATCAAGAAGCAGGTAAGCGAGCACGCGGCAGCTTTGGGTCCGGAAGGGCGTCGGCGCGCCGAGGTCTATCTCGCTTCAGGCGCCTTAGCGGGGAATCTGGATTTCCCGCAGCAAATGCAGCCAGCATCCTACTACCGTTTAGAAGATATCTGGCTCAGCGAGGCAATCGAGTTAAACGCCTATCATATCTGGGAAGATTGCCCCAACGTGTTCGTGCTGCGCCCCTGTGATCGGGCCACCTGGATGGGCGCAGGTGATCCACCAAGCTGGTTGGGAACGATTGCCGGACCTAAGGTTGCGGGGGTCATCACCGGAATAGATTGGTTGCAGACGATCATAGGTCAGAGACTCGATCTGCAGCTCTACTGTCAGGCCCCCGGTTGTTGGCACCCCACTGAGAAAGGCGGGCATTACCGCATCGATGAGCCTGTAGAGTGGCTGCAGGCTGTCGCGCCGTATGTACAACGTCTTGTAGCCGTTCTCCGTTTTGCTGCTCCTCTGGTGGGTCCGTGGATGGCGCATGTCGACGAGGATAGCTACGAAAAGTTGTTTAAGGACGACATCGAACTGATGAAAGCAGTGGCCGAGAAACTTCCGAGAATAACACTAGTACAGGCAGAAAAGACCGACCAGGGCATGATCGCGGCCAACACCCGAGAAGTAACTTCTGCAGAGGGGGCTAGTGTAGTGCGCCATTCTGTTTGGAACTTAAGCGGCGATTGCGCGCGTCGGGCGTCAAATCGATCGCGGCGCC
>NZ_FLUY01001742.1 GCF_900092655.1 Candidatus Thiosymbion oneisti | reverse complement strand
GTCGATTAAGCGCCTCGGTAGGCTAACAGCCAACGCCTATCAGCACCGAGAAGCTGAGTCCGCTGGAGCGGACAAGACGGCGTTCCCACCTGTCTGCGTGCGGCACGCACAGGCAGGCGCTGGAGCGTGGGAACGAGCGCGAAAGCCTATTTAATGAGGTAGTGGTTAAGATTTAAGTGTAAACATAGCCAATAGCCGTGGGTTGGGCAGGCCATGCGCTGCATCCCCTCTCCCGGTGGGAGAGGGGCGAAGCTCGTAGGTTGGGCAAAGCCGCCAGGGACGGTGGCGTACCCAACAAATCATTTAAATATTAACCACTACCTTTAACGAAACCGAGCGGGAAATCTGACCGGCTTCTTCGATTCCGTAGTAGAACAGCCGTATGCCAGACTCTCAGTCGTCCTGAATGTAGAAATGCTGCCATTTGCATCCGCTGGAGCCTTCGAGCAGCCCCATCAGCGCCGGCGTAGGCGTGGCCTCTCCGGGAAAGACCTCCTCGACTCGGATGAATAGGCGTCCAAATCCCGCCTGCCCTTTCCAGTCATAGCCCCAAGGCGGGCTCGCCTCACTGCAGGCGGGGCAGGTGATTTGCACCCCAGCGTTATCCCGACCGGACAAGGCTTCCCGCCAACTCCGCAATCGGCCGCGGCAGCTGCGGCACCGCGGCGGGCGGGTATTACGGCCGCTCAAGAATACCGGCTGCCGAAAAGGACCGGTGAACCGGATATGGCAGAAGGGAGCCTCGCCTATGGGCGACAGTTCGATCCGAACCGAGCAACCCGCAAAGATCACCAGCTGCAGGAAGCGCTCGCCGACGGCGAATGCCTGGTTGCGGCCTTCCAGTGGGGTCCCCAGAAGACCGGCCTCGGATAGTGTAGCCGTCAGGGGCGCCCGTTCCGGGAGCAGAAATGGGTCTTGCGGACTCAGTAGGAGACGGCCAGTGTGTGCGGACATACTGCGCGAAGAGATGATCGAACGGCCCGAATTCTAACAAAACCACCGGATGCGGCCAGGGTGGTCCTGGCGCCGCCCAGGGTGGGCGCGTATAAAATTTTTAGAATCAATGATTCCAATTAGTTGTAGATCAAATATGATAATAAAGTTTAAATATAACTTATTGATTCATAAAGACACGCTCTCGTCCTGTGGCACCGCCCCAGGGCACCGAGTAATAAATCTATTAAAATTAATAAGTTAAAGCCATTATAAATTAAACCTAACAGTAAGATTTAATTTTAAGTTATTGATTTAATAGGTCATTCGGTTGTTCTGGGGCGCCATCCCGGACGAATGTGTATAAATCCTTTTAAATGTTAAGATAGGTGATTACATGAGCTAATATTTCCGGTCTCTTGTGCGTTGCATCAATACCGTTTTTGACCGAAAATACACTTTAGTTCGTGTGGCTGGAGGAAGCGCTGACCTGTGGGATCATCCTATGGTTGGCGTCAAGGCTCCTTAAGATTTAAGGATATGGAGGTATCAAAGGGTATCGCAGACAGGGCCGTTACTGTCTATCTACCGCGCGAGAATGGAAGATATGGACGCACTTCGAAAAGGGTGGACAAAAGCACGGATAAAGGCTAACAACCCCTTCGGGGCAAACCGTGAAAAGTGCTGCGCGTTTCCCTTGGCCCCCGAAGGCGAGTGATTGAGGTTGTCGGAGCATCGAAGATATGCAAACACAACATACAACAAAAGTCGCCTTTCTGACCCTATTGCTGACCGTTCTTGCATTTTCCTGCATCGCCGCCGATCAAGGGCCGTCGTTTGAGCAGATCTATGCTTCCAACGACAAGCACGAGCTTACGGCCTGGGGGCACCGTTATGCGCGGGGTGTCGGTGTGGCTAAGGATACCCATAAAGCTATTAAGCTCTTCTGCAAGTCCGCTCGTGAAGGAGACACGGACGCCAAGTTCGAGCTCGGCCAGCTCTACGCCTTTGGACAGGGCATAGAGCGCGACTGGGAGCTCGCCACTGCTTGGTACCAGGAGGCGGTCAAGGACAAGAGCCGCAAGGCCCAGGCGATGCTCGAGATCCTCAAGATGCAGGACAAGCCCATGCGTGTGGTATCTTGTCCATTGCCCACCGAGATGCAGGTTGCCGACCATATCCCCCCCTTCTCTGTTTCCAAAGAAGTCGACCGTATGGTGCGTTCCATGGCACCGCAGTATCGACTGGATCCGAACCTGGTGTTCGCCGTGATCGAAGCCGAGTCCGGCTTCAACCCCCAGGCACTCTCCTCCAGGAACGCCCGGGGCCTGATGCAGCTGATCCCAGCGACGGCAGAACGTTTCGGGGTCCGGGATGTTTGGGACCCGGAGCAGAACTTGAAGGGAGGTATGGCCTATCTGCGTTGGCTACTCGACCATTTCGATGGCGATGTGAAACTGGCGTTGGCCGGCTACAATGCCGGCGAAAGGGTCGTGGAGCGTTATCAGGGCATCCCTCCATATGCGGAGACCCAGGCCTATGTCAAGCGCATCATCAAACGCATCGGCGGTTAAAGGCCGGCCAGTCAATTGTTCTGCGGCTTGGGTCATCAGCGATGTAGGATGACCAATCCGCGCGGGCGCGATTGCCCGCCGAGCGGTGGGCTCGCCGCCCCGAAATAATCTGCCCTTCATCGCTTTGGTAACATGGGAATTGGCTCACTGGTCTTAAGCTTGCCGTAACCCTGTCGCCAACTGAACCTGAGGAAAATCGAACGGTGAAAAATGCGAACCAACCCCACAAACGGCAAGCACCGAATGGAGACCCCTCCGCTGCCAAGGCGCAGCCGAGCGGGCCCGAACGGCAGAAGGCTGAGCAGTCCAAGCGTTCCCAGACGACAGGATCGAAAGAACAGCCTGTAGATCGAGCCGGCCTATCCGATGAGCTCGATGATTACCGCACCCAGCTGCGCGATTATGAGAAGGTGCTGGTGGAACGCATCGCGGACGTGGACGACGATTTTCGGACAACCACATCCCGACTCCAACGGGTCCAGCAGACCCAGCACGATGCCCTCGATAAGCGTTTGCAGCGCCACGCCCGGCTCCTGGGCGGGCTGATGCTATTCGCGGTCCTCTTCGCTATCGCCCTCTTCCTGGTCTATCGTCAGCTTGCATTGGAGTCATCTCGGGTCGCCACAGAGGTTTCTGAAATTCACCAAGGGCTCGCGAGCCTTTCCGAGGGGCAAAGGAGCCAGGGCCAGGTGCGGGAAAGGCCCGATCAGGTGACCACGCAAGTCGCAGAGGTCAGGGCCGCTTCGGAGGGACCGGATAAGGGTGAAGAACCGGCCGCACAGGCGTCCTTTGCCACCGAGCGGACCCCTGGTGAGCAGGCCGAAGGCCGCCTCGCGGTGGAAACACGACGCCCCGATGCAGCGCGGAGGGACCGCACCCAAGACCCGGTGACCCCCCAGTTCACGGATGCCGGTCCGGCCACGCCCAAGGTTGCCGCGCAAGTCGCAGAGGTTAGGGCCGCGTCGGAGGGACCGGATAAGGATGAAAAGCCGGCCGCACAGGCGTCTTTTGCCACCGAGCGGACCCCTGGTGAACAGGCCAAAGGCCGCCTCGCGGTGGAAACACGACGCTCCGATGCAGCGCGGAGGGACCGCGCCCAAGATCCGGCGGCCCCCCGGTTCGCGGATGCCGGTCCGGTCACGCCCAAGGTTGCCGCAATGTCCACCACGGATGGGTCTGATGGTACGGAGAATGCCGGCAGCGCGCCGGAGAAGCCTGAGGGAAGTCCGCCGGCGATGGAAACCTTGGGGGTAAAGCGTCCGGAGGCCATAGGCAGCAATCTTCCCGTGGCTGCCGGGACCGACGCCGGTGCCTCGGACCTCGAGCAAACCCATGTTGTCTCGGAGAACGGCTACGGCCTCCAGCTGATCGGCTTCTTCAACCACAGGACACTGGATAAGTTTGCGGCCCGGAAGGGATTACCCGCGCGGGTCTACGTTATTCGCGAGACCTATCGGGGACGTTCCTGGCACACGATCATCCATAGCCTGCACCCGGACTATGACGCGGCTAAGGAGGAGCTGTCTCGACTGCCGGCAGATCTGTTGGCACTCAAGCCCTGGATACGCACCCTGCCGAGGGGGGCCAAGCTACAGGTTATCGAGACAGGATTGGAGTCATCTGCGGCCACGCCCGAGGTTGCTCCAACATCTACTCCGGATGTGTCTGATGGTACGGAGAATGCCGGAAATGGCGAGGAAAGCTCGCCGCTAGTGGAAGCTGCAAAGGTGAAGAGTCCGGGGGCCATGGGGAGCGATGTTCCCACGGCTGCCGGGACCGACGCCGGTGCCTCGGGCCTCGAGAAAACCCATGTTGTCTCAGCGGGCGGCTACGGCCTCCAGCTCATCGGCTTCTTCAACCGCAGGGCACTGGATAGGTTTACGGCCCAAAAGGGATTATTACCCGCGCGGGTCTATGTTATTCGCGAGACCCATCAGAGGCGTCCCTGGCATTCGATCATCCACAGTCTCCACCCGGACTCTGCCGCGGCTAAGGAGGAACTGTCTCGACTGCCGCCAGATCTGGCGGCACTCAAGCCCTTGGTACGCCCCCTGCGGGTAGGGACCAAGCTACAGGTTGTCGAGACAGGGGTAGAGTGATTGCCGGCAGTCGCAGCAATCCTGAATGATTTGGCGTTGTCTGGAGGATTTGACGTGTTGCGTTCGACGCCCAAAAGCTCGCTGATCGTCCGCTAGGGGGTGTTCTCAATTAACAAACGATCTAATCCTCGCTATCTCGAACCACGGATAGACACGGATCGACACGGATTTGTCTCCATCCGTGTCGATCCGTGTTCATCTGTGGTTCTCTTTCCGGTTGTTATCTGCACCAACCAATGGTTTTCACAGGCTAGTGTAGTGCGCCATTCTGTTTGGAACTTAAGCGGCGATTGCGCGCGTCGGGCGTCAAATCGATCGCGGCGCC
>NZ_FLUY01001744.1 GCF_900092655.1 Candidatus Thiosymbion oneisti | reverse complement strand
GTTGCCGGTCCAAATGGTCATCAGTCAGGCTGAGTTTTCTCGTTCCCAGGCGCTGCGTGGGAACCAGAGACCGGGAGTGGGGCTTTTGCGACACCCTCCCACCGAGAGAGTGTCGCAAAAGTCCCTCTCCCGGCCAGGAGAGGTGTTGGGGAGAGGGGATCAAAACAGGAAATCCCTCCCCTTTGGAGGGTGTTGTAAAAGGGTAGGGCGGGAAAACATAGCGCATCTTTGTTAATCATCTCGATTTGTTGCCTGCTCCATTGAAAACATAACGGCATGGCTAGCCGGTCCAATACCGCGCGTGCTGATGACTTGAGCCAAGCTCCTGAGCTCAATGCGCGGCACTGGGTCGGGCTGAGCCATTTGTTAGCCGACGGTTTTCATTGTCTTACGACGAACGCTCCGCTAGCCACCCTTCCAACTAAGCTTGGTTCAGTCGGGGAACTTGAATGGACGCGCCGGCTGAACCACACAAGGCGCGTGCAGCCTGGATACCACGCAGATATTTGGTCTGGCGCCGGGCACAGAGATTCACGAGTGATGCCGGTGCGCCGACTGCCGTTCCAAACGCCTTGAGAAGACGCTCGGAATAGCCGACAAACCGCTCCCCGTCGATACCCAGCCGGACGAGAATCTTGGGCTCTCGTGCCTCAATGTATCCAGGCTTATCCGCGCGTAACGCCCGGCCTGTCCAATCGACCAGCTCCAGGTAATCCTCGAAGGCAAAGGGTACCGCCCAAGGGGTCTGCGCCGTGGCATCGAAGGGCATCAGTGGGGCCGGGGGTAAGACCTGCGTCTCGGCCTCCGGTCGTAACCGCTCCCCATTGAGTGTTGCGAGTGTTGTGTTGGGATCTGAATCTTTAACGGTTACGGTCTTCTGCGAGCCAGCTTCGGATGTGACCTCCTTCGGTACCCCGCCGACGCGCTCCTGAATCGAGGTATAGTCCGAAGCCTCCGGCGTCTCGGCCAGCCCCGCTCGTACCGGATTCAGATCCACATAAGCCATCGCCGCCAGCAGTGCTTTCTCGTCAAGCAACGCTTGGCTCTTGAAGCGACCCTCCCAGAAACGCCCCTTCACCCCATCCTCGGCATTAGCCCGGCGGGCAATGTGCTCGTTGAGCGTGCGCATGAACCAGGACAAATCGTGCAATCGGGCTCGATAGACCGCGGCCAACGATTCGACCTCGGCGAGCTCCGCTTGGCTCATCTCTGCCCGTGACGCCGAGAGATAACGGGTCACCAACAGTGGCCCGGTGAAGAGCGCCGTCCAGCGCCGCAGCACCTCCTCGATCGACCACCCCAAGGCCCGTTCCTGGTCGATCCGCACCACCATGTGATAGTGGTTGCTCATCACCGCATAGGCAGCTACATCAATGGCGAATAAGCCAGCAAGCTGCTGAATACGCTCGACAATCCAGCCACGTCGATGGTCGAAATTCAGGCCTGAGAACGGATCCTCGCCACACAAGAAGGCACGCCGCACACAGCGGCATACACAGTGATACCAAGGAGTGTCCTCAAGGGAGACGAGGACTGAGCGGGGAGCGGTCATGATCGGACTCCTGGTTGAGAATATCGAGTTGAGGGTGCTAGCTCAGTGGGAAAATTGGGTCAAACAAAATGGGTGTCCTTTTCTTCTTTAAAAATGTACAAAATGGGTGTCCTTTTCTTCTCCTCTGTTTTCTTCTTGGTGCTTTCTTTTTCTTTAAAAATGTGTCCGAGTTGACGGTCTTGTTGTGTGCTGCTACATTTCCTGTACAATATCGCGTACCCATTGATGCAAGAGAGGTTACTATGGATACCATAAGTTACACCGCAGCACGCGCTAACCTAGCGAAAACTATGGAAAAAGTGTGCAATGACCACGATCCCGTGATTATCACTCGAAAGAGAGAATCCCCTGTCGTGATGGTTTCTTTAAAAGACTTCCAGGCTATGGAAGAAACTGCATACTTACTCCGGTCTCCTGCAAATGCTCGCCATTTGCTAGAGTCGATTGCGGAGCTTGAGGCAGGGAAGGGTACTGAGCATGAGTTAATAGAATGAAACTCACTTTTTCCAGTAAAGCTTGGGAGAACTACCTGTACTGGCAAAAAACCGATAAAGCCATACTTAAACGGATTAATGCCCTGATTAAGGATATTCAGCGTGAGCCTTTTGAAGGCATTGGTAAGCCTGAACCTTTAAAGCATGGTTTGTCGGGCTATTGGTCTCGACGCATTAATGATGAACATAGGCTTGTATATAAAGTTTTAAATGACCACATTTTTATCGCCCAGCTTCGCTATCACTACGAGTATTAATGCACATTAACGGCTTGGCTCAGGCGCCTAATACCGTGGGGCACTGAGCTTGAAAGTTGATGAGGAGCTGGATTGCGGCATCGGTTCGCCTGCAGGCGAATGATCTGTGAAAAACGATCCATCAATTGAGCCTGGCCCCTTTCCTGTTAGGTACTTTCCCTTGAGATACTGGACTGCCCTCGACACCGACAGCTGCGGAGGGATTCCGATCAGCATGTGAACATGGTCGCGATTAATTGATCCTGCATAGATCACCTTTTTCGGAACGCACAAGCAATACGACGATATTGATGCACAAACGATCTGAGGTGATCTATGGAAATTCGTCCTATCAAGTCCAAAGCTGATTATCAGGCCACGCTCAAGGAAATTGAATCGCTCATGTCTGCTGAAGCTGACACGCCTCAAGGTGATCGTTTGGACGTCTTGGTTACGCTGGTTGAAGCCTATGAGCGGATTCATTATCCGGTTGCCTTTCCAGACCCCGTTGAAGCCATCAAATTTCGCATGGAACAGCAAGGCCTTACCGTTGATGATCTCGTGCCGGTCATCGGTCGAAAAAACCGCGTATACGAAATTCTGACCCGCAAGCGTCCGCTGACCCTCCGAATGATCGAGAGGCTGCATGAGACCTTCTCAATCCCGGCAGAAAGTTTGTTGAAACACAGTTCTCAGAGTAAGGGCATGCCACATAAATTTGGGAAATATCGCCTAACAAAAAATACAGCTGACACTTGAAGGTGATCGGAAGGGCCAGCAGTGGAACCAAATTCAGTGTGACGATTATTCCGAATCCCGCCGCTCCACGGTCTCCGGGTCGGCCGTGATCGGGCGATAGATCTCGATCCGGTCGCCTTCCGCGACCTTGGTGGTCAGCTTGGAGAGCTTGCCGAAGATGCCGACGCGCTGGGTGTCCAGGTCGATCTGAGGAAACCGGGTCAATAATCCGGAGTGCTCGATGGCTTGTTGCACGGTGCTGCCGTCGGGGACCTCCAGCTTCAACCACACTTTTTCAAACTTGTCGGCGTAGGCGACACCCACGTTCATCGTTGTAACTCCAGTTCGTAGGCTGGGTTGAGGAACGAAACCCAGCTTTGCTGGCTCCCACGCTCCAGCGTGGGAGCGAATCCCGACGCTCCAGCGTCGACAAGCAGCTAGTACCCAGTTTCGACCGCTGTTGCAAGTTCATAGTATCTTCTGGCTCACACGCTTGGCTCACATGCTCCAGTGTGTGGAGTAGGGGGTGTTGACAGTCCGAAGGTCCGCGCAGCGGA
>NZ_FLUY01001746.1 GCF_900092655.1 Candidatus Thiosymbion oneisti | reverse complement strand
CCGAGGCGTTTAATCGACGCTGGAGCGTCGGGATCTGCTCCCACGCTGGAGCCTGGGGAGCCAGCCGAAAATCAATGTGTTAGTTTTTTAGTTTTTAGACAGCCTCTCAGTCACCAGTTTTTATCATCACCAATGTATCTTTTACTAGATCCAGGTTAGGAAGCGGGAGAAGCCATCTCATCGACCACGTGAGCTGTCCCATGGCCTTATGAGGGTGTCGCAAAAGCCCCTCTCCCGCCGGGAGAGGGGTTGGGGAGAGGGGGTTAAAAGGCGAGAGGGGGTCAAAGGGCGAAGATCGGTGCCTTTTGCGACACCCTCCTTATTGAACCGACCGGATTACTTTTTCTATACTCAACCAGGTCTTTTGTTGCGTAACACCAGAGCGCCAAGACTTGCTCCCACGAACGAAAAAACAACCCGTTGCTTGGTGTTCTGAACCAACCCAATTACTAGGTCCCTCACCATGCTCAACTCGGCCGCTCAGCTCCCGCAACGTCACCTGATCTCTGTCCGGGAGTACTTCCGCATGGGAGAGACTGGGGTCTTGGATCCCGAGGCATGCTGCGAGCTGATAGAAGGCGAGCTGTTCGATATGCCCCCCATCGGTCCCTCACATTCCAGTAAGGTCATACGCCTCAACCGGCTCTTCTCCCGGATAATCGGCGATCAGGCCATCGTCTCAGTACAAAATCCCACGGTGCTCGGTGATCTCTCAGCCCCCCAACCGGATCTGGCGCTGCTGCGCTGGCAAGAGGATTTCTATGAGCAGGCCCATCCGAGACCGGAGGATATCCTAGTGCTGGTCGAGGTGGCGGACAGCACCCTGGCCCACGACCGTGACCGCAAGCTCCCCCTCCATGCCCGCTTCGCGATCCCGGAGGTCTGGCTCGTCGATGTGGTAGGCAAAGCACTGATTGTGCATCGGGACCCGGAGAACGGGTCGTACCGAACGAGGTTTCAGGTGCAGGACCTATCACATGTCACCATCGCCGCGCTGCCCGACAGCGAGTTGGATCTGCGGTCGCTGTTCTGAACCCTCGCAATTGCCCGCGCTCAGATCAATGTCAACCGCCCCTAATGCCGTGAAAGCTCGATCCGAGCTCCGAGGTCGAGTCCGAGGGTACGGTGTGCATCCCCTTGATTGACTGCCAGCTCCACGAGACCAAAGGCGTCCTCGTACCAAAACGCCTGCCCGGGAGGTACGGCGCAGAAGGTGCGTGCATAGGTGATGTCCCGTCCGCCGACCCTCAGTCGCGCGTCCCGGTCCAGGTCAGCGGCTTGAATCCCGGTGATCAGGTTGCCGTATATGTCTGCATAGACCACTTTGGCGAGCGCATTCGGCCAATCGTTTCCGATCAATAGGCCCCCGTCGAGCTCGATGTAACGCGGGAGCTTGCCGTCGCACAAGCTGGCTGCAATGGGCGCGAACAGGTCCCGGCCGTGGAAGCTCGCCGAGAGGACCTCGGGGCGCCAATCCACCCGCAGGACCCGCACCCGGTCCGCGCGCCGGGCAACCAAGGCCAGAAGGCCGTTGTCCGGGCCGACGTACCAGTCCCCATCGGCCTCGATGGCAAGCGCCGAACGCTCACCACCGACGCCGGGATCGACCACACAGAGATAGAGGGTACGGGCTGGCATGTCCCGTACCAGAGCAGGCAGGAGATAGGCGGCCAGGTCGGCACGGAAGGGTGCAAGATCGGAAATCAGGTCGATGACCGGGACCTGTGGGAGCAATCCTGAGAGGCGCAGCTTCATCTGGCCCACGTAAGGACTGCCCACACCGAAATCCGTTACCAGTGCAATCCGATCGATCGGTTGCATGTGATAGACAAAATCGACCAGGAAGGCGCCTATAACTTTCTTTTCGACTAATCTGTGAAAATCTGCGTAATCTGCGGATCTAAAAACTCAATCCTCGTCGCTCTCGCCGGACTCCGAGCGCGGACGGTCCACCAGCTCCACATAGGCCATGGGGGCCGCGTCTCCGGCGCGAAAGCCACATTTCAAGATGCGCAGGTATCCGCCGGGGCGGGCCTGGTAACGCGGGCCCAGCTCGACGAAAAGCTTGCCGACCGCCTCTTTATCACGCAGACGCGCAAAAGCCAGACGCCGCTTGTGCACGGAATCGGTCTTGGCCAAGGTAATCAGAGGCTCGGCCACTCGCCGCAGTTCCTTCGCCTTGGCTAGCGTGGTCTTGATGAGCTCATGGCGAAACAGTGAGTTGGCCATGTTTCTGAACATGGCATTGCGGTGCGAGCTGGTACGATTGAGATGCCTTCCGGCCTTGCGATGACGCATGGGTTCTTCCCGAATCTATTTGACGACGAACTCCTCGACATTCTCCGGCGGCCAGTTCTCCAGTCGCATGCCGAGGGACAGGCCACGCGTGGCGAGCACATCCTTGATCTCGGTAAGGGATTTTTTGCCGAGATTCGGGGTCTTGAGCAGCTCGACCTCGGTGCGCTGAATCAGGTCCCCGATCAGATAGATGTTCTCCGCCTTGAGGCAGTTCGCCGAGCGCACGGTGAGCTCCAGATCGTCCACCGGCCGCAGCAAAATCGGGTCGATCGACGGTTGCCGGGACTTGTCCTTGGTGCCCTCGTCGACGGGTCGGGTACCTTCCAGGACAATGAAGCTGGAAAGCTGGTCCTGAAGAATGGCCGCCGCCTTCTGGATCGCCCCCTTCGGATCGATGGTACCATTGGTCTCCAGGTCGATCACCAGGCGGTCCATGTCAGTCCGTTGCTCGACGCGGGCGGACTGGACGTCGATGGCGACCCGGCGCACCGGACTGAAGGAAGCATCCAGAGGCAGCTTGCCGATAGGGCGCTCGTTTCCCGCCTCGACCTCCCGCTGGGTAGCCGGCTCGTAGCCGCGACCGCGACGCACGGTCAAGGTCATGCTGAGCTCATTCGCGCCGGTAAGGTTGGCGATGACCAGCTCCGGATTGGCAATCTCTGCGCTGTGATCGAGGGTGATGTCACCGGCGGTTACCGGGCCCGGCCCGGGTTTGGAGAGCGTGAAGGTCGCCTCGTCCTTGCCCGCGAGGGAAATGGCAACCTCCTTGAGGTTGAGCAGGATCTCCAGTACGTCTTCCTGGACCCCTTCCAGCGTCGTGTACTCGTGGAGCACGTCCTGAATCTCCACCTCCGTAACCGCACAACCGGCGATCGAAGAGAGCAGGATACGGCGCAGCGCATTACCCAGGGTATGGCCGAAACCGCGTTCAAGCGGCTCTAACGAGATGCGCGCGTGACTGCGCCTCCCATCGACCTGCTCGACCTTTACGATACGCGGTTTGAGAAAGTCGCCAACAGCATCAGCCATGCAAGGACCCCCTGCGTTTCCTTACTTGGAGTACAACTCCACGATAAGTGATTCGTTGATCTCCGACGGGAGATCCTCGCGGTCCGGGAGCCGTTTGAAGACCCCCTTCAGCGCGTTGGTGTCAACCTCGATCCAATCCGCGAATCCATACTGCTCGGCCAAGGCAATTGCATTTTGGATACGAACCTGCTTCTTGGCCTGCTCTCGAACCTCGATCTGATCCGCTTCGCTGACTTGAAAGGACGGCACATTGATACGCTTCCCATTGACCAGGATGCCCTTGTGACTCACCAATTGCCGCGCCTCCGCCCGGGTGGATCCGAATCCCATCCGGTAGACGACATTGTCGAGGCGACGCTCGAGCAATCGCAACAGGTTCTCACCGGTGGCGCCCTTAGCGCCGGCCGCCTGCTTGTAGTAGTTGCGAAATTGCTTCTCCATCACGCCATAGATGCGGCGTACCTTCTGTTTCTCACGCAGCTGCAGGCCATAGTCGGAGATCCGGCGCCGTCTTTCGCTGGCCTGGCCCGGAACCTTTTCCAGATTGCACTTGCTATCCAGCGAACGGGCGCGGCTCTTCAACGCCAGGTCAGTGCCCTCGCGCCGTGCCAATTTACAGGTAGGACCGGTGTACCTTGCCATCTTCTTAAATCCTATCGAGATCCTATACGCGCCGCTTCTTCGGCGGCCGACAACCATTGTGAGGGATCGGGGTGACGTCCGTAATGCTCGCAATCTTGAAGCCGGCGTTATTGAGCGCCCGCACCGCCGACTCCCGACCGGGCCCAGGTCCCTTGACGTTGACGTCCAGATTCTTCAGCCCGAATTCTCTGACCGCTTGACCGACCCGATCCGCTGCCACCTGAGCCGCGAACGGAGTGCTCTTTCTGGAGCCGCGAAAGCCGGAGCCGCCGGCGGTCGCCCAACCCAGGGCATTCCCCTGCCGGTCGGTGATGGTGATGATGGTGTTGTTGAAAGAGGCATGGATATGGGCAATCCCATCCGCCACTTGCTTTTTGACCTTCTTCTTGGTCCGGGTTGGTTTTGCCATTTTTAGCGTCCGCTTAAGCTTTTCGTCAGGTATTTTTTGTGCGCTGAATTACCCAAAAAAGCACCTACAGTCAGAAATATCGGCCATAGAATATAGACATTATTACTTCAAAGGCCAAAACCAGATCTCTTTCGAGTTAAAGTAACAATTGGAGTTGCATACTGCTGCTGAATTCGATGCATCGATGAGATCAATATGGCCACCACCATAACCGGTAATTTTCCAAAAAAGAACCACTCCCTTTCGACCTGGCACTCCTTTTCGACCTGTCACATTTTTAATGAACTCGGAAGGTTTATATACTTCCGGCTTGCCAAAGACGGTAGACTTCATAAGTTGATCCGCTAATAGCTTTGCACCTGGCTCGATAAGTTTTCCTTTGTGCGGACCATCCTTAATCTTCAAGCGACCAGTAAAATTTACACCGAATTTGATTAATGCGAGACTCATGCGGACTGCACATGTATTTTCATAAGCTGGATTTGTTTTTTTAAATCAGCAAGATTATACCCAATCTCCTTATAAACATCCTCCCCGGACATATAGTTGGAACTGACTCGATCAGATGAATAGTGCTTACTCTTAAGGAGAGCATAATTTACTTTCATTCCCTCCCTCCACAGGGATAACGCCGACTCAGAATATCTTCGACAACGCCGGACGCACGTTCATTGAAACGGCTGCTATCCAGCTTTTTGAACTCCTCGAAAATACGTTCTCGTAATGTAACCGTTTTAAAGGTTCGATAGTCACACCAAGACTTCCCCTCCGTAGTATCCATTACGCCCAGCAAATAAAGTTCGGCATTCTTCCTCTCATCGGCATCTTTACTCATGTATGATCGAAAAAATTTTTGAGCTGTCAAATTAACGCTATCAACCGTCATATGATCTGAACTTATCAAACTCCGAGCATATGCCATTGCAGAGAAGAATATAACCAAGAGGGCGATGACCGAAGTATAAAACCTAATCTCCACGAAACCTTACCTTTTTGTTCGATTTAATCTGCACCCATTCGATCTTGTACTATCAACTCAACAGCTTGCCTGAGATTCTCTTTTGTTTTCTCAAAGGTTTCTCCTTGACCGTTGGCGCCGGGAAACTCCGGGCATATCGCCCAGAAACCTCCTTCCGGAGCTGTCTCGATAATTGCCGTTACTTCAGCTTTCATGTCTAACGCTTAATCGGACGCCGAGGTCCCTTGCGGGTACGGGCATTGGTGCGGGTGCGTTGGCCGCGCAACGGCAGGCCGCGGCGGTGACGGATCCCCCGGTTGCAACCCAGATCCATCAGGCGCTTGATGTTCATGGAGACCTCACGGCGCAGGTCGCCTTCCACCGTATACTTGGTAACTTCCGCGCGTAGCTTGTCGATCTCACCCTCCGAGAGATCCTTGATCTTGGTATCGGTGGCGATACCGGCGGCATCGCAGATCTGCGCCGCACAGGTCCGGCCAACACCATAGATCGACGTCAAGGCGATCACGGTGTGCTTCTTGTCGGGAATGTTGACACCGGCAATACGGGCCATGCTCTTGCCTCCAACTCCGCTTACGTGCGGCCAGCGAAAACTGGGTATGTTACCAAAAGTATGTGGATAATCAATAGAAAGCTGCCAGTCGCCGGCTTCCAGCTACCAGCCATCAGATCGCCGCTAATCCACAATCTCTCCGAAGCGACCGAACCGATTTTCCCATGCTCAATTTAACCGGGCTGTTCCACTGCCGGTAGCTGGCGACTGGTAGCTGGTAGCTGGTAGCTGATCAGCCCTGGCGCTGCTTGTGGCGCGGATCCTTACAGATCACCCGCACCACGCCGTGGCGGCGGATGATCTTGCAGTTGCGGCATATCTTCTTCACCGAGGCCCTGACTTTCATTTCTTCACTCCAATCCTGAATATGTACAAGAGCCTGCCATCGACGTTTTTTCTCACACAAAGTCACAAAGACACGAAGAACGCTTCTCAATTGCCGTTGATAACCTGCAGGATTTCCATCTTAGGCGGAGATACGACGCTGTTACCACCGTCGTTCCCATTTAATCCTTAGTATCCCTTTGTGGCTTTGTGCCTTTGTGTGATGTTCTTACCGGGGCATCACCGGATCATGCCGGCGCCGGGGGCCTTGAGATTGGCCTTTTTCATCAGGCCCTCGTACTGGTGCGACATCAAGTGCGCTTGGATCTGGGCCATGAAATCCATGACCACCACCACCACGATCAACAGCGAGGTACCCCCGAAATAGAAGGGCACATTCCAACCCACGATCAGGAACTCCGGCAACAGGCACACGGCGGTAATGTAGATGGCACCGGCCGTCGTCAGTCGTGTCATCACGGTGTCGATGTACCGCGCCGTCTGCTCGCCGGGACGAATGCCCGGAATGAAGGCCCCGGACCGCTTCAGATTGTCCGCCGTCTCCTTGGCGTTGAACACTAATGCTGTGTAGAAGAAGCAAAAGAAGATGATGGCCAAGGCATAGAAGATGACGTACACCGGCTCGCCGGGGGAGAGTTTGCTGGTGATCTCGGCCAACCAGCGGAAGTCCTCGGATTGGCCGAACCACTGCCCCAGGGTACCGGGAAACAGGATGATGCTGGAGGCGAAGATGGGCGGGATCACGCCCGCCATGTTCAGCTTCAAGGGCAAGTGGGTGCTCTGAGCGGCCATCAGCCGGCGTCCCTGCTGGCGGCGCGCATAGTTGACCGTAATCCGGCGCTGACCGCGTTCGACGAAGACGACAAAGGCGGTCACCCCCAGGGCCAGCACAAAGAGGGCGAGCACCGCGAGCGCGTTCATCTCGCCGGTGCGTACCAGCTCCAGGGTACCGCCGATGGCTGCGGGCAGTCCGGCGACGATACCGGCGAAGATGATCAGCGAGATGCCGTTACCGATACCCCGCTCCGTGATCTGCTCGCCGAGCCACATCAGAAACATGGTTCCCGTGACCAGGGAGACGGTCGCCGTGAATACGAATCCGTAGCCGGAGGTTACAACGATTGCCGAGCCCCCTGCGGTCTGGCCCTGCAGGGCGACAGAGATGCCGATGGCCTGGAAGGTCGCCAAGGCCACCGTGCCGTAGCGCGTATATTGGGTGATCTTGCGCCGTCCCGACTCGCCCTCCTTCTTGAGCTGCTCCAGCTTCGGAATCACCGCCGTCATCAGCTGCATGATGATGGAGGCCGAGATATAGGGCATGATGCCCAGGGCGAACAAGCTGGCACGCTCCAGGGCACCGCCCGAGAACATGTTGAACATATCCAGGATCGAGCCTTGGTTCTGATCGAACAGATAGGCCAAGGCCTCCGGATTGACGCCGGGCACCGGAATGAAGGTGCCGATCCGATACACGAGCAGCGCGCCGAGCACGAACAGCAACCGTTGGCGCAGCTCCGTAAGCCGCCCCATACCGCTGAGTGCGCCGAGCATAGCTGAGCTGTTTCCAGCCATCAGAGGTATACCGCCTAAGCCTTTTGAAAGGGTTCGGAACTAGGGGCTGTTGACATAATCGTCGTGCCAACCGCTAATAGGATAAGATTAATAGGATTTCCAGGATTAACAGGATTAACAGGATCTTATAACTGATTATTCAGAAAAATAATCCTGGAAATCCTGTTAATCCTGTACTATTAGGAGACAAGCCCAGAGGTTAGGGTTTACTCCTTTTCGACCGTGCCGCCCACCACCTCGATGGCGGCACGCGCACCCTTGGTGACCACCAGGCCATGTACCCGGAGGGCACGATCGAGAACTCCGGAGGCGATGATCTTGACGTGCCTGATCCTGCCTGAGATCAGACCCGCCTTCCGCAGGGCCGCAAGATCGACCACATCGCCATCGATACCGGCGAGTTCATGCAACCGGATTTCGTCTTTGAGCTGTGCCTTGCGCGAGCGAAAACCCACCTTGGGCAGGCGGCGCTGCAAAGGCATCTGGCCACCCTCGAACCCCGCCTTGAGGTAACCACCGCCGGAACGGGATTTTTGACCCTTGTGACCACGCCCACAGGTCTTGCCGTAGCCGCTACCGATACCGCGACCGACGCGCTTGGCGGTACGCTTGCTGCCCGGCGCGGGCCGGATGTCATTGAGGCGCATCGGGTGTTTCCTCCACCACCTTGACCATATAGGAGACCTTGTTCACCATGCCGCGGGTCGCCGGCGTGTCCTCGACCTCCACCACCTGGTGCATGCGCCGTAACCCGAGACCGCGCACGCACGCCTGATGTGTCGCCAGTCGACCGCCCAGGCCACGCACCAGGGTGACCTTCATCATCTGCTTGTCCGTCATCGTCTACCCCAAAATCTCCTCGACCGTCTTGCCGCGTTTCGCGGCCACGTCCTCGGCATTCAACATGCCCCGAAGACCCTTGATGGTAGCCTGGACCACGTTGATCGGGTTATTGGTTCCGATACACTTCGCCAATACATTCTGTACCCCAAGCACCTCGAACACCGCGCGCATGGCACCCCCCGCGATGATGCCGGTACCCTCGGAGGCGGGTTTCATGAAGACCCGCGCCGCGCCGTGACGGCCGACCATGGGGTATTGCAGGGTCGTGCCATTGAGCTTGACCTCGACCAGGTTTTTGCGCGCACCCTCCATGGCCTTCTGGATGGCTACCGGGACCTCGCGCGCCTTGCCGGTGCCGTAGCCGACCTGACCCTTGCCGTCGCCCACTACGGTCAGGGCCGAGAAGCCGAACTGACGACCGCCTTTGACCACCTTGGCAACCCGGTTCACCGCCACCAGCTTTTCGAGTAAGCCGTCACCTTCCGGCTTAGGATTGTAGTTCGCCATCTTTAAGCCCCTAGAATTGCAACCCGTTTTCCCGCGCCGCTTCCGCCAGGGCCTTGACCCGGCCATGGTAGCGGAAGCCGGAGCGATCGAATGCCACCGTTTTGACACCTGCCGACTTGGCGCGCTCGGCAATGATCTTGCCGATAACCGCCGCGGCTCCTGCATTGCCCGCATGTCCTGTGCTCGACTGGCGGTACTGCTTCTCCAGGGTGGAGGCACTGGCAACCACCCGGCTAGCGTCCGGATCGATGATCTGGGCATAGATGTGACGGGGGGTACGGAAGACACACAGACGATAAGCACCCAGCTCCCGGATTTTGGCGCGGGCCCGCGCCGCGCGGCGCATACGAGCTTGCTTCTTGTCCATCCCCTACCCTCTATTTCTTCTTCGCTTCTTTGCGCAGGACCTGCTCGTCCGCGTAGCGCACGCCCTTACCCTTGTAGGGCTCCGGCGGACGGAAGCCACGAATCTCGGCGGCCACCTGTCCTACCAACTGCTTGTCGGCACCACTCACGACGATCTCCGTGGGGGAAGGGGTCGTAATCTGCACCCCCTCGGGCACCGGATAATCGATCGGGTGCGAGAAGCCCAGACTCAGGTTCAGGACCTTGCCCTTCGCCTGGGCACGGTAGCCGACACCGACCAGGGTCAACTTGCGATCAAAACCGCTCCCACAGCCGATGACCATGTTATTGACCAGGGCCCGGGTAGTCCCCGCCAGGACCCAGGACGCCTTGGCCTCGTCGATCGGCTTCACCTTCAGCTCGCCCTGGTCCTGGGTGACGCTGACCTTGGGGTGGACGCGCCAGGACAGATTGCCCTTGGCCCCCTTGACTTTGACGTCTTGTCCGGAAATCTCCACCGCGACCCCCTTGGGGACAGCAATGGGCGCTTTGGCTATACGTGACATCGCTCGCCTCCTTACCTTTTAGGCAACATAGGCGAGGATTTCGCCGCCGTGTCCGGCCGCCCGGGCCGCCCGGTCAGACATCAGGCCCTTGGACGTAGAGACGATGGCAACGCCCAATCCGCCCATGACCTGCGGCAATGCGTCCTTACCCCGGTAGATGCGAAGCCCCGGACGGGAGACCCGCCTGAGGAGATCGATAGCCGGTTTACCACGGTAGTATTTGAGCCTGACGACCAGCTGCGGTTTCTTGGTCTCCGACTCGACGCTTACCTCATCGAGGTAGCCTTCCTCCTTGAGAAGATTGGCGATTGCCACCTTCTGCTTGGACGACGGCATGGCAATGGCGACCTTGCCGCGGGCCTGCCCGTTGCGGATGCGGGTCAGCATATCCGCGATGGGATCCGACATACTCATGTGCAATTCCTCGGGTCAGACCGCCATTAGGGCGCGATACCCTTTGTTTGAACTTTTAGCCGCAAATAAACGCAAATGGACGCAAATGTTTTTTAAAAGATTCATTAGCATCCGGTCATTATTAGACTAACCGTCTCCTTTATTATAATCTCAACTTTTGATTCTTTTCCCTGATATTTGCCATGAACATGAATTGACTCATGCTCATTGCTATAGAATAGTATCATGATGCCAAGACACGTATAAATTTTCGGCATATTCTATATATCAATCTCGTTTTCTTCACACCATTTTAGAAGCACCGATTGCTCTCGCCGGTTTTCAGAATTATACCATAATAAATCTTTCCCGTTGACTTATCCAGCAGTGCGGAATTTTCGTCATAGCCTGAGGAACTTATGAACATCAATGCATCTTCTATATCACTGAATATTTTACTTTTCACAATTTTTTCTTTTCCATCTTCAAATTCAATCGGATCAAGGCTACATCCTTCCAAGTCATACTCATCAAAAACATTTTCAGGTATGGAATAAGGAGGACCATTGTAATTCCTGGAGTCCTCTTGATCGAGAGGAATCGCTACAACAACTCGGGTTCCAATATCCGTGCAACGCCACTTGCCGGTTGCCGTATGGAATTCTATCCCTAATTTAAATTCTTCTTTTTTCATGTTTTCTCTTGTATAACAGCCAACAGCTTGGCTCAGGCACCCAATGCTGCACGGCACTGAGCCTGAAAGTTACTGAGGAGTTAGACCGCAGCATTGGGTTGAAATGTCAGGCACATGAGCTGTGAAAAACGACCCAGCAATTGAACCTGTCCCTTTTCCCCTATTGTTTAGCTGACACTTATATTGCCTGCCGCAATAAATGGGCCGGCAGCGACAAGCTTTTTATTCCTGGAATCTACCTTCATATTTAAACCTTCCAAAGTACGTGCACCTAATAACTGAAGATCACCTTTTTGGGCGAAAACCACTTCATCTGTTGTAAATTCTTTGCCAACGCGAACAATAGCAAAGCCTACTGAACGAGTGATTTCCTGACCATTGGCCATTTTAAATCTTAAATCTTTCTTTTCCGTATCTATTCCAATTTTTTCTAAATGCTGATAATTAATCCACGTGAGATCACTTCCTGTATCAACCAATATCTTAGGAATACGTACTTTACGCTTCCTCTCTTGCTGGTTTTCAATAAGACAACCCACACTAAACAATCCCATTTTTTCCTCCGTTTTTCCGCGTTTTTGCGAGCCTTCGATTTTCCTTTTATTGGGGGCAGGTCTTCAGGATTGGCTTGTTTAAGTGTCTCAAAGTTCTTTTGCCTTACCTTGAGCCATTTCTGCATGTGCTCTAGCAATCAAGTCATTAAACTTGCCGGCTCGATAATCACTGGCAATTTGTTGATCCCAAAGTTCGTTTTCATATTCGGAAAACCACTCCCGAAATGCTGTAAAATCTTCGGCTGGTAGAGAACAAATTCTTGATTCCAACTCTTCAACTTCACTCACGGTCATTACGCTTCATTTCTATTTTTCGGGGAGTAGTAAACGGCGAGTCACCGTGTTTGAAAGAGATTCTAACCCATTGATTATCCAGACACACCGTTGACGAAAATCGTATTTTTCAAAGTGCCTTCACTGATGAGAGTTTGATTTTTACTCGGATTCCAGTTATAGGTCTTCATAAGAAGGACCTGAATCCGTAGTCATTTTCACTTAACTATGCTGTTGATGAGTTCTTGGACGACGAGCTGGTATACCGTGAAGCATACCCTCTACACTTATATCTTCATCAATATCAGACCAATGAATACCTTGACCATCTCCAATGATTTCATAGTGTTGACGCTGCTCGGCCGTTGCTTCTGATAGACGCCATGACCAAGTAAGCGGTACGCTTATAGTACGGCCATCAGCAAGAAAGACCATAATCTCATCCTCAGTGATATATACGTCCAATAGTCTAGGTTCAACCAGTTCAACCGCAATGTTCATTCCATGCCTCCAAAATCTGACTCAGGTTCGATTGAATTAATTTGCGAATTCCATTTAGCTCTTTTGGAGAAAACCCACAGTTTTTGCTCAATATGATGGGTTCAAGCCAATATTTGCATACTAATTTTTCGCGTTGCACATGAACGTGCTTTGGTTCATTACAATCAAAACTGTAAAAGAAAAAACGATAAGGACCGTGGATGTTTTTGACTGTCGGCACCTGTGGTTATCCTTTTCAGACGGTGTTTATAATCATCACCTAGAGGGCCAAAACCTGTCGCAGTACCAAGTCCGCCTTCTCCACATCTAGGGCAATCCCAATCATCTTGAGTCCACTATTGGTCTGATATTTTGTAGAATTCATCACACCTTAGATATAATCCGGGATAGCAATTACAACTTTCACAGAAACCATATAAAGTGTCACCGCAGGCCTTACAATACAAATTCCCGTAACTAATTGGCTTACCGCAAACGTTTCGTGGCGCTAGAGCGCCTGGACTTGCTCCCACGCTGGAGCGTGAGAGCCAGAGAGTTTACTTTTTCAGGATCTTGTCGACCTTATCCTTGGTATCTTTCCGCGGGTCCTTACCGCTGCCTCCCTGCCTGTTCTCATAGGGTCGCGATGGATTGCGTTCGATCCGGCCATCATTACCCGGCGTATTCGGGCCTTTGCCACGGTTATCACCCATGTTTATGCTCCTATTTTACAGTTGACATACTCGGGTTCAATACCGAGATTGCGGAACTTCTCCCCTGCCAAGGCCTCGGTCTCCGCCTTGCTGTTGGCGGTGACGTGGACCATTTCGTCTCATTCCTACGCTCCACAGACTGTGAAAGTATTCGGTTTTCCCGGAAGCGGTGGGATGAAGTTACCATATTTCACGCTGAATTCTGATCACTTGTGGGGCAGAGGAAAAGTGGGGCAGAGGAAAAGGATTCTCGGCTAAATGAGAGAGATTATGTTGCCTTATCCCTGACACTCTGAAAATCCAGTAATACTTTCACAGTCTCTCCAGCGTGGGAGCCAGAGACATATAAAGAGTATAACTAGTACACCGTTTCACATGATTTTGCATGTTTACGCTGCCACCCGCAGCCAGGTAGGTTGGGCAAAGCCGCAGGGACGCGGCGTGCCCAACATTCTACGAACTACGAACCTACCTGCAATATCAAGTGAAATGAGGTACTAGACAGAGTATCAGTATATCGTATTAGGTAGAATCTCCCTATTTCTGCATATTTGGAATGGCTCTTTATGGATTCCGGACTGCTTTGGAGTGCGCCGGCAAAGCGGCGCGGCTGTACCGAACCTCAGCTACGGGGGATACCAGCGGCATTGGTCGGGAATCCGGGCACTCAGGTTCCACCCGCGCCGCGGTGACGGCGCTTTCCCCTGGCTGCAACAGCTTTGTTGGGAATAGATACCTCGCCAATGACGGGGGGGTATGCCGAAAACAGCGGGGTGGCGGATACCCGAGAGCGGCAACCTATTGATTTAAAGACACTTTTCAAGCGGAACAACTCTAATGTTCATTTATGACCAAAAGGTGCCAACCGGGACCGAGCCATTACCGCAATTATGGGCTAGCGCCCCACATCCGCTGTACGGATAGCCTCCACACTACAGCAGCGCCCCACTGGCGAGTCCAACATGAGCCAAGTGCAGACCCATGTCCGCCGATATACCCCCGAGGGGGGCTGAACGGTTATCACCAACTAGCCTTCACCAGACCCGGCACATCGCCCCGCATGACAGCCTCGCGCAGCTTGTTGCGGCTCAGGCCGAATTTACGGTAGACGGCATGGGGACGACCGCTTACCCGACAGCGCCGTTGGCGGCGACAGGGACTGGCGTTCCGCGGCAGCTTCTGCAACTTTATAAGCGCCTCGTTCAGCTCCTCGCGGCTTGCGCTCCGGTCATTGATAACGGCCTTCAAGGCCGTGCGTTTGGCCACATACTTGGCTGCGACCTGTGCGCGCTTGACTTCCCGCGCCACCATGCTTTTTTTCGCCATATCGGGTTCTCAGGTCCTGAAGGGAAACTTGAAGGCCTCGAGCAACGCCCGCCCCTCTTCATCGGTGGGTGCACTCGTGGTGATGGTGATGTCCAAACCGCGCAAGGTGTCGATCTTGTCGTAATCGATCTCCGGAAACACGATTTGCTCTTTTATGCCTAGGCTGTAGTTTCCGCGTCCATCGAACGCCTTGGCGCTCAAGCCCCGGAAATCACGGACGCGCGGGATCGCGATGTTGATCAGCCGATCGAGAAACTCGTACATGCGCTCGCGCCGCAGCGTGACCTTGCAACCGACGGCCCAGCCTTCACGGATCTTGAACGCGGCGACTGATTTTCGCGCCTTGGTCACGATGGGCCGCTGACCTGAGATCAAGCGCAGGTCGGAGACCGCATTCTCCATCACCTTCTTGTCGGCGATGGCCTCACCTACTCCCATGTTGAGGGTGATCTTCTCGACCCGCGGCACCTGCATGAGGGTACGGTAGCCGAATCTGTCCATGAGCCGGTCGACCACCTCCTCGCGATACGCTGTCTGTAATCTGGACATGACGGCATACCTCAAACGTCGACCACTTCACCGTTGGACTTGAACACCCGCACCTTGCGGCCATCCTCGAGGCGCTTGAAACCCACCCGATCCGGACCATCCTTCTCCGGGTTGTAGAGCCCCACGTTCGACACATGCAGAGGCATCTCCTTATCCATGATGCCACCGGGTAGATTACGTTGGGGATTGGGCTTCTGATGCTTCTTGGCCATGTTGAGGTTCTCGACGATGACCCGATCTTTGTCGAGTACCCGCAGCACGGACCCGCGCATTCCCTTGTCTTTGCCGGTGAGGACGACGACGTCGTCACCCTGTCTGATCTTGCGCATGGGTTGATCTCTATTTAACCGCTTCAGTACAGCAGTATCGCTAATATGGGAATCATGTTTTTCCGCAAATGAGCGCAAATAAACGCAAATCGTCCGCAAAAGATCACATTATCTTTTTCATCCGCAGATTACACAGATTTCCACAGATTGTTTCGTTTTTAATCTGCGAGAATCTGCGTAATCTGCGGATAGATTAAAGCGACCGGATCATTTTTCCCATACTCAATTTTATTCAGCCAAAATTTCGAGTTTGTACTCACCAAGATGTTCGACCTTGAGGATACCTTTT
Organism: Candidatus Thiosymbion oneisti; assembly: GCF_900092655.1. GTDB lineage: Bacteria > Pseudomonadota > Gammaproteobacteria > Chromatiales > Chromatiaceae > Thiosymbion > Thiosymbion oneisti. The sequence goes on along the minus strand of NZ_FLUY01001746.1, from coordinate 8,279 downwards.
TCCGGCATACAGCTCGGTGAATTCAAATGTGCTTCCAGTTTACTCCACATACCCTAAACCTACGATCCCTAACATAGGTTTGGCAACTCGTTACAGCAATTCCCTTTACACAAATATCTCTCGTTAATTAGTTTATCATTATATAAATACCCCGCCCCTCCGGCTATTATCTCCTTTTTAAGCATGTTACAAAGGGTACAACTCTATTATATTTCTACTTTGTCACATTCCAGAATAACCAAACTGATTCATAAGGAATTCTGTAAAATAACAAAATCCAGAAAAGCAGCAATAGGCCACTCGTGACAAAGTAGAACTATAGGACTTCCGGCGCCAACGAGACGATCTTCATAAAGTGCTCACTGCGCAGCTCCCTGGTCACCGGTCCGAAGATGCGGGTTCCGATGGGCTGCATCTGGTTGTTGAGCAAGACCGCGGCATTGCCGTCGAAGCGTATCGCGGACCCGTCCGGACGCCGCACGCCTTTCTTGGTGCGCACCACCACCGCGCTGAATATATCGCCCTTCCTGACCTTGCCGCGCGGGATGGCGTCCTTCACCGTAACCTTGATCACATCGCCGATACCGGCATAGCGCCGGTGCGAGCCACCGAGCACCTTGATGCACTGCACGCGCTTGGCGCCGCTGTTGTCGGCAACGCCCAGATTGGTCTGCATCTGAATCATCTATTCTACCTCACTGCACTGCGATGCAATGCCCTTGTCTGTGCGTAACAAAATCAACTTTGCCGAGAAAGCGTTTTTGCGCATGTTTTCCTTCCTGAGAATTCCGACTACAACCTTTCGTCCTCCAACGATCCCCATCCAGCTTCTCAATGAGCTTACGGATTTTCAATTTATCCCGGGATCTGCTCATGATGAGTATCCGATCACCCAGAGTATAGGCAGATGGATCGATCTTTATCCAGGCCACATCCCCCTGACAAATCCCGTAATCACTCATTGAGTCACCCTCCGCAATCACTGGAAAGTGCATTTGCACCTCAGGATCCTCAGACAACAATTCATCGGGCACTCCGACAAACATCTTTCCCTTTGTCTTTCTTATCGTTTCCCAATCTATGTCATCCGTTGAAAGCGGTATGTCCGGGCCTCTCCCCGGCTCGTCGAACTCACCGCAATTGGCCACCGGCAAGGGTACATCATCCGAAACTGCCAGATACTTTTTGTAAGTAACGGTGTTCCTTTTCCGTAGGTAATAAACAATGAGCAGGCTGATCAAGCCAAGAGCCGTGATTTCCAGTACTAGGTCCATAACACGTCCCCTTCGTGTAGCCAAATAGTCCCACTAGCTTATGGAGAGTCAGCAAGCTATTCAGCTCGCCTCGACCGTTCACCGAAAACCGAGCATTGGTCCAAGAACACTGACACCTTTACGAATACCATCGGCACTGTTATGAATCCAAGCCACCACATCGGCAAGGAATTCACATATAAAAACGGCCCAACCATAAGCACCCCCAAGATACCTGCCACCCAAGAAATCGTTCTAGAGTGCTCCGATAGGGAGTCATAACAGGCACCGATTTCTAGTAACATCAGAAAAAACAGAGTCACCAAAGGTGCAGCCGTCGCCGATGTATCCAATTGGTTAGCAAACCACAATCCACCTCCACGCCAAGAAACATGAGCGTGAAAAATCGATAGTACAACAAGCAATACCCATACCAACGCTGCCAGAGAAAGGAGGAACTTCCTTCCTACCGCAACGCGGCGACCTATGACCGGAGGTTTTTCCCCCATATTTCAACCGCCTCCCAGTAAGCTCCCATGTCACCCCACCCTTTCCAGAATATCCATGACCCGCCAGGATTTGGTCTTGGAGAGCGGACGGCACTGCTCAACGGTCACCAGATCGCCCGGATTACATTCGTTGGCCTCGTCATGGGCGTGGATCTTGGTCGAGCGGCGGATGAACTTGCCGTACAACGGGTGCTTTACACGCCGTTCCACCCTCAGGGTGATAGTCTTATCCATGGCATTGCTGACCACGCGCCCGGTCAATCTGCGGTTCTTTTTCGCTTCCTCGCTCATTTGCCTGCCTTCAGTTCGGTCATCAGGGTCTTGACGCGGGCGATATCGCGCCGCACCGCACGTATTTGCGAGGGGCGCGAGAGCTGCCCGGTTCCCTTCTGCATCCGCAGATTGAATTGCTCTCTGAGCAGTTCCTCGAGCTGGGTCCGGAGTTCCCCGGCGCTGCTGGTTCTCAGATCGTTCGCCTTCATCACATCACCGTCCGCTGTGCAAAGGTGGTCCGGACGGGTAATTTCGCTGCCGCCAATCCAAACGCCTCGCGGGCCAGAGACTCGGGTACGCCTTCGATCTCGTAGAGCACCTTGCCCGGCTGGACCAAGGCGACCCAGTACTCCACATTGCCCTTGCCCTTACCCATACGCACCTCCAAGGGTTTCTTGGAGACGGGCTTGTCGGGAAACACCCGGATCCACAGCTTCCCGCCGCGTTTGACCTTGCGCGTGATGGTGCGGCGCGCGGCCTCGATCTGGCGCGCGGTCAGCCGCCCCCGCGAGACAGCCTTGATACCGTATTCGCCGAAGTTGACCCGATTGCCGGCCTGGGCCAGACCCCGGTTGCGCCCTTTGTGCTGTTTGCGGAATTTGGTTCGCTTCGGTTGCAGCATGGATCAGCCCCTTGCGCGACGAGCGGTCTTTCCGGCGACCGGCTCTTCCGCTTCTTGACCTGCAAACACTTCGCCTTTGAAGATCCACACCTTGACGCCGAGCACGCCATAGGTCGTCTTCGCCTCGGCGAGGCCGTAATCGATGTCCGCACGCAGGGTGTGTAAAGGCACCCGCCCCTCGCGATACCATTCGCTGCGGGCGATCTCCGCACCGTTCAGGCGTCCGGCAATGTTGATCCGAATCCCCCCGGCGCCTAGTCGCATGGAGTTCTGCACCGCCCGTTTCATGGCCCGCCGAAACATGACGCGGCGCTCGAGCTGCCCGGCGACATTTTCCGCCACCAGGCAGGCATCGAGCTCCGGCTTGCGGATCTCCTCGATGCTGATATGCACCGGGACCCTCATCCTCTCGGACACCTCCTTGCGCAGCCGGTCGATGCCTTCTCCCTTCTTGCCGATCACCACCCCTGGGCGCGCCGTGTGAATAGTGATGTGGGCATTCTTGGCCGGACGGTCGATCTGGATACGGCTGACGGACGCCTGGGCGAGGCGCCTCTTGATGAAATCCCGCACCTGAAGATCCGTGTTGAGAAGGTCCGCATAGTCTTTGGAAGCGGCGTACCACTTGGACGTCCAGTCTTTGACGATCCCTAGACGGATGCCGGTTGGATGTACTTTCTGACCCATAATATTCAGCTCTCGGCGACAGTCACGCTGATGTGGCTGGTACGCTTGAAAATCCGGCCCGCCCGGCCCTTGGCGCGGGCCCGGATACGCTTCATGACCGACCCCTCGTTGACCTGGACCCTTGCCACCTTGAGCTCATCGACATCCGCACCTTCGTTATGCTCCGCGTTGGCGATGGCCGATTCCAGGACCTTCCTGATGATTCCGGCCCCCTTCTTGGGGCTGAATACCAGCAGGTTTATGGCCTGTTCCACCTGCAGACCACGGATCTGATCGGCCACCAGGCGCGCCTTCTGCGCCGAGATGCGGGCATGCCTGATGCTTGCTGCGGCCTGCATGTGCCTGTCCTCGCTTATCTCTTGGGCCTACTTCTTGGCCTTGCGGTCGGCTGCGTGTCCCCGGTAGGTACGGGTCAGCGCAAACTCACCGAACTTGTGCCCGATCATGTTCTCGTTGACTAGGACAGGGACGTGTTGTCGCCCGTTGTGCACCGCGATGGTCAAGCCGACCATCTCCGGCAACACCATGGAGCGGCGCGACCAGGTCTTGATGGGGCGCTTGCTGTTTTGGGCAACCGCCTCTTCCACCTTCTTCATCAGGTGGTGATCGACAAAGGGTCCCTTGCGGATGGAACGTGCCACTTGCTCAACCTCAATTAAACTAAATGCGCTTTCTGCGCCCCTTGGTATTCCTCTCCCCCGGGAGAGGGCGGAGTGAGGGCTATTTCTTACCGCGGCGACGCACGATCATCCCGTCGGTGCGCTTATTGCTGCGGGTCTTGTGGCCCTTGGTAGGGACCCCCCAGGGCGTGACCGGATGACGGCCACCCGAGGTCCGGCCCTCACCGCCGCCGTGGGGGTGATCGACCGGATTCATGACCACCCCGCGGACGGTGGGACGCTCCCCGCGCCAACGCTTGGCGCCCGCCTTGCCCAGCTTGCGCAGGCTGTGCTCGGCGTTGCCGACCTCGCCGACCACCGCGCGGCACTCGGCAAAGATCTTGCGCATCTCCCCGGAACGCATGCGCAGCGTGGCATGCCGACCTTCACGGGCGATGAGCTGGGCGGAGCTGCCGGCCGCCCGGGCGAGCTGCGCGCCTTTACCCGGACGCATCTCGATACAGTGCACCAGGGTACCCAAGGGGATATTGCGCAACGGCAGGCAATTGCCTGCGCTGATGGGCACATCCTCGCCCGCCTGTACCCGATCTCCGCGCTTGAGACCCTTGGGCGCTATGATGTAGGCGCGTTCTCCATCCAGATACTTGAGCAGGGCCAGGTTGGCGCTGCGATTCGGGTCGTACTCGATTCGCTCGACAACCGCGGGTACACCCTCCTTGTTACGCTTGAAGTCGACCACCCGATAGCGCCGCTTGTGTCCGCCACCACGATGGCGCACAGTGATGCGACCCTTGTTGTTACGCCCGCCGGACCGGTGCTTTTTCTCCAGCAGCGGACCGAACGGATCGCCTTTGTGGAGCTCCGGCGTTACCACCTTGACCACGAAGCGCCGGCCTGGAGAAGTCGGATTGGTCTTTACGATTGCCATTTTGGATCGTCCTGGCTAATACCCTTACCGATAACATCGAGCCGGCAGGATGCCCACGGAAAATTTAGCCGCAAATAAACGCAAATGGCCGCAAATAAAAGTAAATAGGCCAAGAACCGTCGATGATAGCGAACTGATCTCGACTGATTGGCGTTTATTTGCGTTCATTTGCGGCAAAAAAGAATTCCAATGGAAAAACCAAATGAGACTCACGCTCGTTCCCAACGCTCCAGCGTGGGAATGCCGTCTTGTCCGCTCCAGCGGACTGTACCCCCGGTGCCAATAGGCGTTGGCTGTGCTACCTGGCCACTTATCGACGCTGGAGCGTGGGAGCCAGCAGTATTGAACTCAGGGGCGGCATTTCTTACTGTCCCCTGGAATGCTAACCTTTTTCCTCATGCTTTTTCATATACCTTCAAAAAATTACTTCGTGAAATACTAGACTGAGTACAGATAGATCTTAAGGTTGAAGATTTTAATCGGCTATGATTTGGCATTGTTAATGGAGTTTTCGATCCATCCGGGTTAGCTCTTATCATCACAATATGCTCTTTTTCTCCAACGATCTCAAAACCAAGAAGCTTCAAGGTTTTTAACACTTTGGTTTTAGGGGCATCTCTAGGAAATTTAGGCATCAAACAGGAACTTGTGCTTCCGCGACAAAAGCTTCCATTATTGGTTCTTCTTCCTCAAAAACCGTGTTGCCGAATGTTTCTATATGGAATTGGATTGCGGATTTGACATTTGAAAGCGCTTCTTCGTATGTATCCCCCTCACTCACGACGACTCCTTTCAGTCCCAAAGGGTATGACACATAGCCATCAGGATGTTTTTCAACAACAACTTTAAATTCTCTCATCTTATTCTCCTATTCAATATTCGGCAGTAGCCACGTAGCAACCCGACATGGCATAACCGGCTATCCCTTATCCGCTAGCGGACCATGCCCCTCTTGCTGGCCTATCTGGTCGCTTATCGACGCTGGAGCGTCGGGATTTGCTCCCACGCTGGAGCGTGGGAGCCAGCAGAGATTTGCGTTTATTTGCGTTCATTTGCGGACTAAAAACCCAAAAAAAATCCTCTTCAAACTAAGTCTCAAGCCCCACCGCCGAAGTCGATCTCATGGCCGGGCTGCAGCCGCACATAGGCCTTGCGCCAGCCCGGCCGTTTGCCCAGACGTTGCCGGAAGCGTTTGCGCTTGCCCTTCACGTTGAGCACCTGAACCCGGTCCACCTTGACATCGAACATCAGCTCTACGGCCCGGCCGATCTCGCGCTTGTGGGCGTCCGGGACGACCCGAAACGCATACCGGGCACTCGCCTCCGCAGCGATGTTGGCCTTCTCGGAGATGATCGGACTCAGCAGCACCTGCATCAAGCGCTCGCGGTTCATGCCAGCCGTTCCTCCAGCTTGCGGACCGCACCTTCGGTCAGGAGCAGCTTGTCGAACGCGATCATACTCACCGGATCCACCTCCTGCGCCGTCATCACGTCCACTTGGATGAGATTGCGCGCCGCCAGGAACAAGGGCTCATCGAAACCCGCGGTCACGAGCAGGACATCCGTGACACCCAACTCCCGTAGCTTTTGCACCAGTTCCCTGGTTTTAGGCGCCGTCAACTTGAGCTCGGGCAATACCAGCAGGCGATCCTGGCGAACCAGCTCCGAGAGGATCGAGCGGACGGCGCCACGATACATCTTACGGTTCACCTTCTGGGACCAATCCCGCGGCCGGGCGGCAAAGGTCACGCCCCCGCCGCGCCATATGGGGCTGCGCCTAGTGCCGGCCCGCGCCCGGCCGGTGCCTTTCTGCCGGTAGGGCTTGCTACCGCCGCCGGCCACCGCGGAGCGATTCTTCTGGGCCTTGGTGCCCGCACGTGTACCCGCCATGTAGGCGGTCACCACCTGGTGGATGAGACCCGGCTTGTACTCGGCGCCGAACACCTGGTCTGAAACCTGTAGACCGGCGGCGCTGTCGTTGTGAATCACGAGCTCCATGTCCGATCAACTCTTGTTCTTGTGCTTGTGCTTGACGGACGGCGCTTGCTTGACGGATGGCATTATGATCAACCGCCCCCCGACCGGGCCTGGGACCCCACCCTTTACCAGGAGCAGGTTGCGGTCGGTATCGACACGCACGACCTCGAGGTTCTGCTGGCAGCGGTTGACGTTGCCCATCTGACCAGCCATCCGCTTGCCCTTGAACACCCGTCCGGGCGTTTGACACTGACCGATCGAGCCCGGAGCGCGATGGGAGACGGAGTTGCCATGGCTATCGTCCTGGCTCCGGAAGTTGTGGCGGCGGATACCGCCTGCGAACCCTCGACCTTTGGACACGCCACGCACATCGACCTTCTGCCCGATCTCGAACATATTGATCTTGATTTCCTGACCGGCAGTGAGCTCCTCGCCCTCGTGCTCGTCGAGACGGAGCTCCCCCAGCATATCGCCGGCCGCTACCTTGGCCTTGCGAAAATGACCCGCCGCCGGCTTGTTGACGCGCGATGCCTTGCGCGAACCGACGGTCACCTGTACCGCTCGGTACCCGTCGTTGTCCTGGGTCTTGACCTGGGAGACGCGGTTCGGCGGCACCGCGATAACCGTCACGGGAAGGGTGACACCCTCCTCGGTGAAGATCCGGGTCATGCCTGCTTTGCGTCCGATCACCCCAATCGCCATGGTCGTTTCCTCAGCTGGTAGTGGTAAATTTTTAGGTAGTGCCTAACCGGTTGAACGCTACCAGCAATGCTTCAAGCTCTGTGCCGTTATCCAATGGTACAGGATTAACAGGATTTCCAGGATTGACAGGATTTTTCTTCGTTTTAAAAAGAATCCTGTTAATCCTGAAAATCCTATTAATCCTGTCCTATTGGAACTTTGCAATGAGCATCCGGAACAGGATCACTACATATTGAGCACTACCAATTTTTAAACCGCTACCCCTTAGCTTAGTTTGATCTGCACATCCACGCCAGCGGCCAAATCCAGCTTCATCAGCGCATCTACCGTCTTGTCGGTGGGATCGATGATGTCCATCAGCCGCTTATGGGTACGCAGCTCATATTGGTCCCGGGCATCCTTATTGACGTGGGGCGAGATCAGTAGGGTGAAACGCTCCTTTTTGGACGGCAAGGGTACCGGGCCTCGAATCTGGGCCCCGGTTCGCTTCGCCGTATCGACGATCTCCCGCGCTGACTGGTCGATCAGTCGGTGGTCGAATGCCTTGAGGCGGATCCGAATTCTCTGGTTTGCCATCTATTTCACTTTTTTCACTCGGCAGAAGGCGGTTCGTTCCTCACTCGATGACCTTGGCGACCACACCGGCCCCGACCGTGCGCCCACCCTCGCGCACCGCAAACCGCAGCCCTTCTTCCATGGCGATCGGCGC
>NZ_FLUY01001859.1 GCF_900092655.1 Candidatus Thiosymbion oneisti | reverse complement strand
GACACCTCTGTTCCAAGTAAGGGCGCTGCGGCCGGGGGAAAGCGCCGTCGCCGCGGCGCGGGTGAAACCTCAAGTGCTCGGATTCCTGGCAACCGCCGCTGATATCCCCGTTGTCGAGGTTTGATTCGGACGCGCCGCTTTGCCGGCGCACTCTAAAGCAGTCCGGAATCCATAAAGAGCCAATCTCTTTTCGATTAACAAGTTGTGTTCAGTTGTCAGTGGTCAGTTGCCGGTTGCGGCCGTGGTCCAGCATGCACTCAGGCACCGGCTTGCCGGCGCCTCCCCCCTCACCCCAACCCCTCTCCCGGCGGGAGAGGGGCTTTTGCGACACTCTCCCGCCGGGAGAGAGAGCTTGCCCCGAGCGCAGCGAGGGGGCTTAGGGCTCGGCAAGCCCGTAGGGCTGGTCAGGCCAGGGCGACGGCGGCGGCCGGCATACGGTGGATGGCGCAGGCTTATCCGCCCTACGCAGGCTTGAAAATTTACCACTACCCGGCTCGGGATAGGTGACGGGTATAATCACTCCCGGTATTAGGCGGTTGCCGACCGCGCTGCGGGCGGTCGATTAAACGAGAAAGGAGATTTTCATATGAAACGGCTCATGGGTCTGTTCGCATGTCTGGTGCCACTCTTTGCCGCGGCGGGGGAGTTCAGCTCCACCCTCGTGGTTCAGACCGGCTTCTTGCGGGAGGGCGATCTGATCGTCCGCAACATCACGGATCTGGTGGCCAAAAAGACCTGCATGACTTTCTATATCCGTACCGCCGGGACCAGCCCGATCACCGATTGCTACGAGGTCGTGGGCGAGTTCGGCGCCGATGTGCGGCAGGCGGCGCACTTGAAGGAGGGCGAGTTGGTCATCCGCAAGGTAGAGGACGGCAAGAACAACCGCGCCTGTCTAGTCGCCTACGTAAGCACCCCCGGCACATCGCCGGCGGTGCATTGCTATCCGAGCACGCACCGTTTCAAGGAGGGGTTGCAGGTCGATAGCCATTTGCGCGAGGGCGACCTGGATGTGCACCGGATCTCTGACGCGAGTGCCGGTACCACCTGTCTGGTGGCCTTCGTGAAAACCGAAGGGACCGCCCCCTCGACCTTCTGCTATCCGACTACTCCCCAAGGTGTGGGCCCACTGCGTCAGGAACATGAGCTCAAAGAGGGTGATCTGATTGTCCGCAAGATCACTGACGGCGCCAACAACAAAGCGTGCCTGGTAAGCTACGTGAGCACCATAGGCACCTCGTCACGGATGTTCTGTTTCGACTATCGCTAAGGCTCGTATAGGACAAAGATGCGAGAACGGCGTGCCCTGTTGGCGGATTGGATCAGACACGTCCTGGGTAGGGAATGCCGGTTGGAGCCGGTCGCGGGCGATGCCAGCTCCCGACGTTACTGGCGGGTCCGTCCGGATGACCGCAGCTATATCCTCATGGATGCCCCCCCGGTCGTGGCGGACATCGAACGCTTCGTGCGCATCGCCGAGCGGCTGCGAGCGCTGGGTCTGAACACACCGCAGGTCTATGCCCAAGCGCCCGGTCAAGGGCTGCTGCTGCTGGCTGACCTGGGGACACGGCTCTATCTCGACGTCCTGGATCAGGAGAATGCGGACCGGCTCTACGGGGATGCCCTGGCGGCCCTGGTGGTCATCCAGGCCTGCGCGTCCACTGAGGGACTGCCCCAATACGATGGGCCCTTCCTGCACCGGGAGCTGGCGCTGTTTCGCGATTGGTTGCTGGTCCGCCAGCTGGGATGGGAGCTTTCGGACGTAGAAAATGCAGTGCTGGAGTCGGCCTGCGAGTTTCTGGTGGAGCATGTCCTGGAGCAACCCCGAGTATGGGTGCACCGGGATTTTCACTCGCGGAACCTGATGGTCACGGCCCCGCCCTCGCCGGGAATCCTGGATTTTCAGGACGCGGTAGCAGGGCCCGTGGCCTATGATCCGGTCTCCCTGCTGCGGGACTGCTACATCGGCTGGCCGCGGGAGCAAGTCGAAGACTGGGCGCGGGGGTACGCAACGCTGGCGGTGCACTCGGGGATCCTGCGCCCCCAGGATGCGGATCGCTTCATGACCTGGTTTGACCTCATGGGGGTCCAGCGTCATCTCAAGGCAAGCGGGATCTTTGCCCGTCTGAACGTGCGGGACCACAAGCCCGGCTACCTCGCGGACATCCCCCGCACCCTGGCCTATGTGCTCGAAGTCGCGCCGGCATACCCACGGCTGACGGCACTCGCGGACTTGATCCGCGAGCGGGTTTTTCCCGACCTCCCGGTCACTAGTACGGCAGTACCCAAGTACCGATAACATGGGAACCTTTTTTCCGCAAATGAACGCAAATTATGGCAGTGGCTCAGTTTGAAAATTTTATGCTTGGCCGCTCACTTTCCGGCCCATTTAACGCCAGGACGCAATGGCGCC
>NZ_FLUY01001747.1 GCF_900092655.1 Candidatus Thiosymbion oneisti | reverse complement strand
CTCCTGGCGCACCAGAGAACACAAAGAACGCAGGGAATTGGCCTGCGCTCTTCTCTGTGTCCTCTGTGTCCTCTGTGGTTTAAA
>NZ_FLUY01001750.1 GCF_900092655.1 Candidatus Thiosymbion oneisti | reverse complement strand
CTCAATGCCATTAAGTTAAGCGTCACCGGCGCCGTTTGTGATTGGTTGATCCCTGTTTTCGTTCGCCCTCTCCCCAACC
>NZ_FLUY01001753.1 GCF_900092655.1 Candidatus Thiosymbion oneisti | reverse complement strand
CACTCAACCACTACCAGCTGAAGCTGGTAGGTTGGGCCACTAAAGTGGCCCTCGGCGGACTCAACCGCCGACTGAAGA
>NZ_FLUY01001754.1 GCF_900092655.1 Candidatus Thiosymbion oneisti | reverse complement strand
TTCCCACGCAGCGAGATTGTGAAAGAATTCGCCGTTGGTGGTAGTAAAGGGTAAACCAGCGGTCGAGCCAGATCCAATCGGCAGACCTT
>NZ_FLUY01001756.1 GCF_900092655.1 Candidatus Thiosymbion oneisti | reverse complement strand
CTGCAGGATGTCGGCGATTTTTCCTTGGGTCACCGCCTTTTCACGCACGTCGCCGAGGCGCTCATAGACCGGCAGCTGTTCTTGGGTGCGGATGCGCAGGGCCTCATCCAGCTCGCCGCGCCTCTGCAGGATGTCGGCGATCCGGCCCTGGGTGATGGCCTTGGAACGCACGTCGCCGAGGCGCTCGAAGGCCCCGAGCACTTCGTCGGTCAGGATGCGCAGGGCCTCATCGAGCTGGCCGCGGGCCTGCAGGATGTCGGCGATTTTTCCTTGGGTCACCGCCTTGGAACGCACGTCGCCGAGGCGCTCATAGACCGGCAGCTCTTCTTGGGTGCGGATGCGCAGGGCCTCATCGAGCTGGCCGC
>NZ_FLUY01001758.1 GCF_900092655.1 Candidatus Thiosymbion oneisti | reverse complement strand
CAAAACTATGCACTTTAGTGCAAGGCTTTAGCTGCTACACAGGTATGCTACAATTAGCTAATGAGTGATCAAAGACGCGGTAGTCATACGGTTAGCATTTTGATGGTCCATATTGTATGGGTCACTAAATATCGTTACCCAGTATTAAAAGGAAATATTCAA
>NZ_FLUY01001759.1 GCF_900092655.1 Candidatus Thiosymbion oneisti | reverse complement strand
GTTTATCCGTGGTTCTTCGGTGCGGTTCGTTCTGGTACAAGTCCAATTAACAAATGGCATTAGGATTTCTACTACGCCGCACTAGAGGGTAATTGGAATGGGACTTATTTATACAAACATTGATCTGAAAAATCCAAGAGATTCCTCTCTTAAGCCGATAACAGTCAAGGCCCTTGTTGATACGGAAGCGGTTACTCTCTGTATACCGGAACATGTTGCTGTCCAACTGAAATTGGATGAGTTGGAAAAAAAGAGCAGTCAAAACCGCAGATGGAAGATCATGTCTTATTCCCTATGTAGGTCCACTCCAAATCAGGTTTGAAAACAGAAATTGTTTTACCGGTGCCTTGGTGCTCGGTAATTCGGTTTTATTGGGATCCGTACCCTTGGAGGATATGGATCTGGTTATAAATCCAAGGTCTCAAGAAGTTACTGTTAATCCTGATAGTCCAAATATACCTTCAGCGGTGGTTATGCACCTAACAAGAAATTCAACCTGACTGTCGGTCAGGCATGGGGCCACGCTTGCCTCAACTGATATCGAGTTTCCCCACAGTACCCGGTACCCGCTTTCCTCGGGTCGGGGAAACAAGAAAGGCGCCTTTTGGGCGCCTTTCTTATTATTGCCAGTGGAGTTGGCTTTAATTGGAGATTTCGAGCTGGAATTTGACCGGTCCACGGTATTCCTTGCCGTCTTTTGCCTTGAAGTAATCGTTTACCGGAGACCGCTTGTTGTAGGGGCTGGTGAGGATTGCCACGTGACCGCCCGGAAAGGGTACGGACTCGATGACATCTGTCCCTTCCAGGAACCGATTGGCCGCCGTCGCGCACTTCGGGGTCACCAGGTCGTCTTTCATGGCATAGTTCTGATACCACTTCACGTCCAGGTCCTTCAGATCACCCACCTTTAGGGGCTTGTCGTACAGCTTGACCGGTAACAGGCCATCCTCGGAGATGGGTTGATGGAAGGTGCAGGTACTCATCTTGGCGATTTCCAGCGGCAGGTGTACACGCTCCTTGAGGAGCCACCGGAACAGAGCCGCCGCGGTCTTGCCGGGATTGAGGTCGGTCGCCTTATGCAGCGAGGCCTGGTCCAGCACCTTGATCAAAGGTGTCTCGCGGTCGATGGCGACAAACCGCATGCCTAAGCTCAGCATATACCCGTTGGCGACTTTATGGCCATTGGGCAGGGTGGTGGTGATGAAATCGTGGGGCATGTTGGGCATGCCGCTGATGGCGTTGCTGTAAGTGCCGTCGATGGGGGACACATTGGTGATGAGCGTATCGCTGACCTCCGTGAGGGTACCGGAAAGGGTGTTCATGAGGATGATGTAGCCCCCCTGGCAGGTACCGTTCAGGGTGACCTTTTTCCCGTGTTTCTCCTTGAGCACGGCGCACAGCTCCCGGGTCTGGGTACAATCGTCGTCCGGCGTCATGTTCTGCACGATATCGTTCTGGTCGATATCCTTGGTCACGCGCACGTAGGTGGGGATGCCTTCGTTGGCGAAGCTGTGGGCATAGCTCTTGTTTTCGTAGGGAAGGAACGAGAGGATATGCTCACCGAGCATATAGGGCGGTATCAGGAGCACCGGTTTCAGGTCGTCCCGCACTTCCACGCCTTCCTTGATCGGCAGTACCTGATACATGAGGAAAGAGCCGGTGTCATGGATCAAGCGGTACGCCGAGGTGTTGAAGTGGAATCCGAAGTCGTCTTTGACTTTTTCGATCTGCTCCGGGAAGTTGGCGACCGCCTCCATGACTTCCGCTTCGCGCTTCAGATAGCCCGCCAGATTCTCTCCCTCGTTATTGAGGATGGTGTTGAAGAAGGCCTCGTTGGCCTCCTTCAATTGGTCGAACGTGAAATCCACCATTTTCTCATGCGTGGCTAACATCCCTTTCCCCACCAGGGTCGATTTGTGCTGCATGATCTCCAAGGTATCACGCAAGGTCATGGGGTTGTCCTTGGCCGCCTGCAGCGCGATCTGGGCCGCGATCAGATAGCTGTCGAGAAACTCGGTCTGCTCGCGGTTGAAGGAACGGGTCAGCGCCATCATGTAACGCATCCAGCTGGTGCCGACGTCGGGTAGGTCTTTCAAGACATCTCGCATTGATCCGTACATGGTCATTTACCGTTGAAGATTGAGGCGATTGGCGGGAAAGAATATATCCGGCTGCCTAGGGGATTGATTCGTATTCAAGGCACGACAGCAGGGGTTGGGCAGCTACCGGCGCCACTTTGATGTCAGACGCAAGGGCAAGCAAGCGGATATGTTCTTCAAATCGCGTTGATTGATCACAGGGCCACCTTGAAAACTTCAAGGTGGCCCTGTGGGGTAGGGTAGGGATGCCCTGTCATGTTCGTGCGCGTAAGCGCTTGGAAACGGAGGCGATCGGAAACCGCCTTTTGGCGAGCACCAGCCCGCACCATCCCGTGGCGGGGATTTTTCTTTGGTCCTCGCAACCTGAACGGCGTATCAAGTCCCTGCCGGCGGGTGCCATCCGGCGTCGGCCCAGAGCTCGCCGCTGACCGCGGAGTTGGAGACGAGGAAGCAGATCGCGTCGGCAATCTCTTCTGGCCGGATCAAACGGCCCAGTTGGACATCGGGCAGGACGTACTTCTCCAGATAGCCTTCGGGCATGCCTTGCAGAATCGGGGTATCGACGAAACCGGGATGGATTACGGCGGTGCGAACGCCGTGAAACATGGACTCTTTCATCAAGGTTTGGGCGGCACCCTCCAGACCGGCCTTGGTCGACGAGTAAGATATCTGCCCCTTGTTACCCTGGGAGGCGACGGAGCCGATGAAGACGATGGTGCCCTGGACGGTCTCGTCCGGATGCCACTTCTTCTTGCCTTCCTGCTTCCGGTGCTCGGCCATGCGGGCGACCAGCTCCAGCGCCCAATACACGGGGTGTACCAGATTGACTTCCAGCACCTTGTGGAACAACTCGGCGGAATAGATGTCGGCCTTGCCGGTCTTTTTGTCGATGATGACCGACAGCCGGTCACGGAAGATGCCGGCCGAAGGTACGCAGATGTTTACGACCTCATGCTCGGCGCACATGGTATCGTAGACTTTCTTGCGGAAGGTCTCGTCCGTAACATCCCCTTGGAAGGATTTGCCTACCTCCTTGCCAAGCTTCTTATTCATCTTTGCTGTGACGTCGACCACCTTGTCGCTCATATCGACCATCGCAACCGCTTTGGCCCCCCGCTTGGCCAGCTCCTCCGCGGTGGCTAGGCCGATACCGCTGGCGGCACCCGTAATGACTGCTGTTTTACCTTCAATAATCATCGTTCTCTCCGGTTTCTGATGCCGCCTCTCCGACCTTGCGTCTGGGGAACTGCTCAGGCTCCGACGGCGATATTCGACCTTTGTTATCTTACTGCAATATTTGTGCGTCGCAACAACAGTATGTTTCGATGCGAGAATTAACTAGGCTAATAGATAGATCAGGAAGTCCCTTTGAACAAATTGAAAATCGGAGTCTCCCGGTCACCCTGGTGAGAGATGCGGGCCGGCAGCATCCAAGTCCCCGGATTTTTACCACCATGCGGGAGCTTCTGGCACGGAAGGCACCGGCAGTCGGATCCCGGTGGCGGCAGTCATGCCCGCACTTGCAGGGGTGACGCCAAGTCTGTAGCCTTCCTGAAAAATCAACCGTTTGGGGGAAGAAATTGCACCAAGGAAGATTTATGAAAACCTTCAATACCGCAGGTCCTACGAGACCGGACGAACATTACAGGGTCCCTCCATTGTCGCGTTGGGATATGGAAGAAATCCGGCGTTTGATCGGGGAGAAACGTTATTTCGTCCTCCACGCCCCGCGTCAGACCGGCAAGACCAGCTGCCTGCTGGCCTTGATGGAGCAGCTCAATGCGGGACAGGATTACACGGCCCTCTATGTAAACCTGGAGCCGGCCCAGGCGGCACGCGGGGATGTGGCAGCGGGGATGCGCACGATTGTCAGCGGGATCGCCCAAAATGCCCACCGTTACCTAGGCGATCAGCGACTGCGAGAATGGGTCGATGAGACGCTCCATGAATGCGGTCCCCATGGTGCCCTGCAGGGGTTGCTCTCTCACTGGTCGGAGGAGAACGACCGACCCATCGTGCTGTTACTGGACGAGGTGGATAGCCTGGTGGGAGATACCCTGATCTCGCTGCTGCG
>NZ_FLUY01001760.1 GCF_900092655.1 Candidatus Thiosymbion oneisti | reverse complement strand
ACGCTGGAGAGACTGTGAAAGAATTCGCACGGGCATCCGCCGCGTGCGCTCCTGGGCTTCGGAAGCGCAGAAAACCGGGTAAAGGCGCTTGATCGGCGGTGTCGGAGCCGCTGACTGCCGGAACCTGCGCTTGCCGTTGCCATGAACAGAAATAGGCAATAAAAAGAGACAGTGACGTCTCATCCGGCCAGTTGCGCAACGGCCTGGACAGGCCTCGCCTGTTGGCGTCGGGCGTAAGACTCCCGGAACGCCCCCACGCCGAGCCGGTTGACCACCCGGATCAGGTTGTAGCCAAGCACCATCAGGCTCATCTCGCCGCGCACTTTCTTAAAGCCACGCACCAGAAAGTGGTCCCACCCGAACCAACGCTTGAGGGTGCCGAAGGGATGTTCGACCAAGCCCGCACGCTGACGCATCCGCGCTGACCCTTGGTCGGCCATCCGTTGCTGATGGGCGTCGGCTAACTCGGCGTGCTCGCTACAGTAGAGACTGCGGGGGGTGCCGGACTCGGGCCAACACACCGCCTTCAGCGGGCAGTTGTGGCACTGACTGGCCGGGCGGCTGTAGCGGGTGCGCCGGATGCCGTTCTTGTGATGCGGTTGGCCGCGCGGGGGCAGCAACTCACCGGCGGGGCAGATGTAAACATCATT
>NZ_FLUY01001762.1 GCF_900092655.1 Candidatus Thiosymbion oneisti | reverse complement strand
TCCCACGCTGGAGCGTGGGAGCCAGAGATGGAATGACCGACTAGCGCCCTACCCGGCTGGGTGCGGATCTGCAAAGGACACAGCACACAGAGTCACAACTCCCTGGCGAGACGAATACCGAGGAGGTTATTCGCTTCATCGGTCGTGTT
>NZ_FLUY01001763.1 GCF_900092655.1 Candidatus Thiosymbion oneisti | reverse complement strand
ACGTCAGCGATACGGCCATTGAAGCGCTCGATCATGCCGTTAGTCTGCGGGGTTCTGGGCTTGATCAGGCGATGTTCAATGTGGTTGTCGGCACACACCCGATCAACAGCGTGGGCGCCGGTGGGCTGGCGCTGGCCGGTGGCACAAAAGCGGTCGGTAAATTCCTTGCCGTTGTCGGTGAGGAGCTTGGTGATGGTAAACGGCGCCTTCTCGATCAAGCGTTTGAGGAAGCCGCTGGCGGCGGCGGCTGACTTGTCCGGGAGGAGTTCCACGTAAACCCAGCGGGTGGCGCGGTCGATGGCGGCGAAGAGATACTGCCGGTGGTCCTCATCGGGCATTTGGGGCAGGTACTTGACATCGACGTGCACGAAGCCGGGCGCATACGCCTTGAAGGACTTTACCGGTGTCTTAGCGCCTTCTTCCTGGGGCATCAGCGCCTTGAGATTCGACACGCCGTGGCGGCGCAGACAGCGGTCCAGGCCCGAGCGCGAAACCTCCGCGTGGATGAACTCGCGGGTCACCGCCAGCAGGTCGTCCAGGGGCAGCAGGAGGCTCTGGCGCAAGGCCACCACCACCGCTTCCTGGGCCGCGCTGAGGGTCGCCTGGAGCCGGTGCGGACGGTGTAAGGCATCGGCTGTCCCTTCGCGTTGACGCCATTTCGCTACCGTGTGGCGGTTGAGGTGATAGGTTTCCGCCAACCTCCGGTTGCTCACCGACGCGGGCTGAGCCTGGAGTTCCAGACGGATGGCCGGGGTCGTGCGGGCGTTCTGGTGCAGCTGGATGTTCATGATGGGTGTGATCGCTCAACTCAATTGGGGTAGGCTATGAGCTCGGTCAAACACTGCCGACCGGCCCCTCGCTTGCCGTCACGTTTCCTTCCGCGTCCTCTCCCGCGAGCAAGCGTAAAACTTCTCGGGCTTGCAGCAAAGGATCGTTCCTTCTCGGTATATAATCACACGGGACCTGACATGTACCTTTAACTACGGTTGCTCCATCATAATCTATGCGCGGCCCGCACGGATCAGGTCGCGGCGATAGTGGGCATAACCCACTTACCCTACCGGCAGCCGGTGACTGGTGGCTGGAAGCTGATAAAGTTATCGACGTCACGGCCCTCGTCCTGAGGTTCCAAGGCAGCCCTCCGATGCCATGGCTTGGGTAACTGAATAGTCACCGTAAAAATAGCTTATAATCGTTTTGAACTTAACTTCGGAAGTGTGAATGCTTGAAATACTTATTTTTCCTTGCATAACATAACCTTGAAGCTGCAGTTGCGGATGTTGAAGTTATCCGGACCCAAATCATAATGCGAGTGGTGATAATGAAGAATCTGCGCAGAACCGAGCTAATGGCTATGTTTGGCTTCACACCCAAACAGCTCCGACGGCAATACACTCAGGGGTTTCACAACCTAGTCAAGTACTTAGTCCGTCTTCGAAGGGATGGGGTTCTGGATGATGATGATTTCAATGAATTAATGAAAATGGCATCGGCTGCGTTCATTGAAGCTGAAGTAGCAACCATTGAGACTGAAATAGAAGATAAGGTTGAGAGGGTCTTGGAAGACAAGATTCCTATGGACTATTTACTAGGGCTCTGGAAATGACAGAAGAAATAGAAAAAGGCAAAAGTGATCTCACTGAAAAGAACAACGGGACAGAGCAGGAATCGCACGATTCTGCTCCTAAAGAACCCAAGGCTCTGCCGGAGCCTGAGTTACTAAAGAACCTTCCACCGGAAGCTCGCAAGGTAGTTGAGATCGGCATGATGTCTGCGCGGAGATTCGGTCCAATGCCGAATCCTCTGACAGATAAAATTACAGAAAAGCATATAGACAAAATATTGGAGATTGCTGCAAAAGACGATGAGCGCTCTTTTAAGGATACAGCGCAGTCAAGGAAATTCACGTTATTATATATTGTTATTTTTGTTGCACTTTTCACTTTTCTAACGGTTTTCCTCGTTGGAGCCGACAAAGATTTATACAAAGAAGCTATCAAGCTGTTTGCCGTTTTTCTGGGCGGATTCGGTGGTGGATTCGGTGTAAAGAGTTATATGGATCGCAATAAGTAAAAATCTTCCACTTCGGTGAATGGACCCCTACACCAACTACGACAGACGGTTGACCGGACTGGCGCGCGCACCGCTCGGTAACTGCCTGCAGGACGGTTTCATCGGTCTGGAAAAGGAGGGGCTGCGGGTGTCCCCGGCGGGGACCGTCGCCGCCTCGCCCCATCCCACCGTGTTCGGATCGGCCTTGATGCACCCGTATCTCACGACGGATTTTTCCGAGGCCCTGCTCGAAACCATTACGCCGCCGATGCGGGACAAGCAAGCGGTTCTCGCTTTTCTGCACGGCCTGCATGTCTTCGTCTACCACCACCTCGGTGACGAGCTCTTATGGGCGACGAGCATGCCGTGCGTGCTGGAGGGGGCGGACCCTATCCCGCTGGCCAGGTACGGTACCTCCAACGCCGCCCGCATGAAGACGGTGTACCGGCGTGGACTAGGCAACCGTTACGGACGCCCCATGCAGGTAATCGCGGGCGTTCACTACAATTTTTCGTTTTCCGATACCTTTTGGCCGCTGTATCGGGAGCTGGAAGGCTGCAACACGGAGCTGGGAGATTTCCGTTCCGAGGCCTACATGGCGTCGATCCGCAATCTCCAGCGGTTCGGTTGGCTCATTCCCTATCTCTTCGGCGCATCTCCGGCGGTCTGCAAGACCTTTGTGCAGAACCGGAATACGGATCTTGAGGCGTTCGACCGGAGCACCTACTTCTACCCCTATGCGACCTCCCTGCGGATGGGTGATAGGGGCTATCAGAATCTCAAGGCCGCCGGCACCGGGATGCAAGTGAACTATGACAGCCTCGACGCCTACCTGCGGAGTCTGGCCTGGGCCGTCCGGACCCCCTGTCCCGCTTACCAGGCCATCGGTGTCAAGGTCGGTGGGCGCTACCAGCAGCTCAATGCCAATCTGCTCCAGATCGAGAACGAATATTATGGTCCCGTACGCCCGAAACAGCCTCCCCGGTGGATGGAGAAGCCGAGTCTGGCCCTGCGCCAACGCGGTGTTGGCTATTTGGAACTACGCTCCCTCGATGTGAACGCTTTCCATCCCCTCGGCGTGACCGAGGAGCAACTCTATTTCCTGGATGCCTTTATGCTGTTCTGCCTGCTTACGGAGAGCCCCCGCATCGGTACGAGTGAGCGCCGGGCCATCGATGCGAACCTGCTCTCAGTTGCTCACCGAGGCCGCGATCCCTCCCTGGAGCTGGACCGGAATGGAAACGGCATCCGCCTCCGTCAGTGGGCGGAGGAAGTGTTGGATGCCATGCTCCCGGCCGCGGAGTTGATGGACGGTGGCAGCGGCGGTCCCTGTGCCAATAGCCTACGTCGGCAGCAAGAGAAGGTACGCGATCCGGAGCTGACGCCCTCCGCCAGGATGCTCGCCGAGATGCGGGCCAATGCAGAGAGCTTCTTCGACTTTGCGCAACGGACCTCGCAGCAGTACCGTGACCGATTCCGCGGTTCGTCGCTCGATACCGAGTACGAGACCTTGTTCGAGCGCCTGAGCCGAGAGTCGTGGGAGCGCCAACGGGAATTGGAGGAAACCGACGATATGGGTTTCGACGAATTCCTCGAGCGCTACTTTGCCCAAGGCGAGCAGGCATTGGATTTTCACCCCTGAGTTGGATGAGCCGAACAAGCGATGTGGAACGAAAAACTGATCGAAAAACTGACGGGCCCCCAGATCGTCAACGACTCGAAGACGCCATCCGGCAGGGTACATGTCGGTTCCCTGCGTGGTGTGTTGATCCACGATGCGATCTATCGGGCGCTGGTGTCCCATGGCTTCGATACGAGCTATTCCTATGGAATCGATGATTTCGATCCATTGGACGGGCTCCCCGCGGATGCGGAGCCCTGGCTAAAGGATTACCTGGGATATCCGTTATGCAATGTTCCCGCGCCGGAAGCATCTTCCGCCACCGATCTGGCCGATCACTATATATCGGAGTTCCTGGGTATCTTCAGTGAGCTGGGCGTGGGCGCCGAAATCTATCGCACGCGCGATCTCTATCGTTGCGGTCGGTTCAACGCAGCCATCGACGCGATCCTGAACAATGCCCATATCGTCCGCAAGGTCTACGCCGAGGTCAGTCATGCCGCGCGGGCGAGCAACTGGTTTCCATTTCAGGTTATCTGCGAACAGTGCGGAAAAATCGGCGCTACCGAGGTAACCGACTATGACGGCAAGGAGGTCTCCTATGAATGCAAGCCGGATCTGGTGACCTGGGCTACCGGTTGCGGGAACCGCGGGAAGGTTTCACCCTTCGATGGGAACGGCAAGCTGCCCTGGAAGCTGGAATGGGTTGCGAAATGGCATACCTTCGGCATCACGATCGAAGGCGCCGGTAAAGACCATTGCACCAAGGGTGGCTCCAGAGAAGTTGCGGCCGCATGTCTGCGCAGCATCTTCGGTGAGAACCCTCCGTTGAATGTCCCTTACGAATTCTTTTTGGTCGGCGGCGCCAAGATGAGCTCATCCAAGGCCGTGGGGACTGCCGCGCGGGAAATGGCGGACTTGCTGCCCCCGGAGGTCCTGCGCTTTTTAATGATCAGAACACCTCCGAGAAAGGCCGTAAACTTCTCGACCGACTGCGACTATTTGGTAAAGCTCTATAATGAACATGATCGACTCGTGGAATCCCATTTGTCGGGGCGAGCAACGGCCGAGCAGGAAAAGACGCTGCAGATGATCAAGGTCGATCCCCAATCGACGGCCTATCATCCGGTGGGTTTCCAGTTACTCACCGCCTTACTCCAGCTTCCACACATCGACGTCGAGAAAGAGATCAAACGCAGGTCAACGACCGGTCCAAGCACGCTGGATAAGGACAGCCTGCATAAGCGGCTGCGTTCCGCGCGCTACTGGCTGGAGCATTTTGCCTCCGAGGAAGACCGCTTAGCATTGCAGCCGAAGGTTCCGGATTCCGTAAACCGGTTGCGCGAGTCTCAACGCGCCTTTCTCAGCTTGTTGGGGAGCCGATTTCCTAGGGACCGGATAACGGAGGATGAATACCAGTCCTTCATTTTCGATATGGCGCGACTGACGCCGATCGATCACAGACTAGCCTTCCAGGCGCTTTACCGAGCGCTCTTCGATAAAGATCAAGGCCCAAAGGGCGGTGCACTGCTCTCTTATCTCGATACCGACTTCCTGATTGAAAGATTCTCGGAAGTTGCATACTCCGTCGACGGATTCTGGCACGAGACCAGCGTGACCCCGGAGCTCTGTGAGGGCTGGATCTCTGAGCATGAGCAATCGATCTCCGAAATGGAGTTTGCCCTGCTCGTCAATGCCGTGATGTCTGCCGGACCTTCTCCCGACTCAGGCCGGTCCTTGAGTGGAAGGGGCGTCGTGGAGGTCTATGCGAGGCTCGATAACGGCAGGGAACACACGATGCGCGTACTGTCCATCGACTTTGGGG
The DNA here is from genome assembly GCF_900092655.1 of Candidatus Thiosymbion oneisti. Taxonomy (GTDB): domain Bacteria; phylum Pseudomonadota; class Gammaproteobacteria; order Chromatiales; family Chromatiaceae; genus Thiosymbion; species Thiosymbion oneisti. The sequence goes on along the minus strand of NZ_FLUY01001763.1, from coordinate 1,123 downwards.
GAGAAGGAGTCGATCTTGCGCAGGAGGCTAAACGTCTGGAGAAATACGGAAGCGGTTTTATACAGGGCCTGGCTGAAAAATTCCGACTGAGCTTCAAAGAAAGGGCACCAATCCGGATCACGCAAGAACACATGGATACTCCCATGCATCATTTCCCTACCCAAGCCTCATCAGGAGAAAGCTGACAGTTCTGCGAGCGTCAGGTATCGCCGGATCGAGGCAAAGGGATATCCGGTTGTTTTCGTAGATAGAAGACGTAGCGTGATAAGTGAACAATTCCAATACAGCGTCCGATCAACGGCAATCCCGATGCACCGAGTTACCGAGATCCTCTTCCACCCGACGGCGTGCCTCGCGAAAGGACACGGATGAAGAATCTCCGCCCTCAGAGAGAGTTTCCACGTGCACTTCCAAGGCCAGAATCCGACTTTGCAACTGGGGTTCGGAGATACTTGGTGATTGCTGCAGACAACGCAACGCCGAGGCCATTGCACCAGAGGCGAATCCGGCAGCAGAAAGTAGACGGAGCGCTGCCCGGTCAGCCTCCATCTCCACGTCCAGATCATAATGCTGTACGACCGTGCCACGGTCGATCCGCTCCACGGCAGAAGATAATCCCCGACAGAAGTGCCCTAGATCCTGGTGGGCGATCTCGTGGGCGAGCACGGCCGCAAGCTCTGATTCGTTACGAAGGAATGCGATGAGGCCATCACTGATCACAAAATGCCCGCCGCCGACAGCAAGGGCACTCGGCTCGGCATTCCTCAAAACGTAGAAGTTCCAAGGTTGGCGCATCGCTGGATCCACGACCCGGGCCAGGCGCATGCCAATACGCTGCACATAATCGGACACCGGATCCTCGACGGTGCGCAAAGGCCACTGCTCGCCGATCCGATGCATGGTGCGGATCCCTTGATCCTCGTCGATACGACAATCACTGTCACCGAACAGGCTGCCGAACAGCCAGAAAGACACCAATAGGGGAGAGATCACCCGTTTTTACCGCGGCAGCGTGCACCTACAGATACAGAATTAGTGGATAACCCCTAGTACCTAGTTTCGACCGATGTTGCAAGTTCATAGTATCTGCTTGCTCACACGCTTGGCTTTCACGCTCCGGCGC
>NZ_FLUY01001766.1 GCF_900092655.1 Candidatus Thiosymbion oneisti | reverse complement strand
TATCCCCACAAATCAGCCTCTGGCTCCCACGCTCCAGCGTGGGAGCAAATCCAGACGCTCCAGCGTCATGAAACCTTGGCCGCTGGAGCG
>NZ_FLUY01001767.1 GCF_900092655.1 Candidatus Thiosymbion oneisti | reverse complement strand
ACTCAAACAATGGCACGCACAGCAACCCCAACTGTTTAAAAAAATTCCACGTAATCATCCGGGACCTGACACATAATGATACATTTGGAAAAAGAGAGCGTCTTACGCACAAGGTATTATTCCAGCGCCTAACATGGGCCTTTCTCCCATTTCTTTGCCAACAGGGTAATGCTGCTTATTCGGAATAACAGCTTGATACGCTTCCCAATAATCGGTGAAAACCATGGCTTTTTTATACGCGGGCGGTATGCGTTCCCAGAGGATGACGAAGCTTGCTAGCCTTAATGTAAATACTCAACAGAAAAAGTCTCAGTGCAACGATTACTGGTCTCCTTGATCCCCCAGAATATTCTGAAGGGTTCTTCTTTAATTGACGAAAAACATCTATAGCACCACCTCTTGTGTTTTGAATACACAATTCAATTTCGTAACGTGCCCGTGATTTGAAAAATAACGTAACTTCCGGAACTGACGCTACTAGCTTTTTTATTATCCGCCTGCTATATTTGGTAACAGGCTTGTCTTTTACCAGCCACCACATGGCAGTTGATGATAGAGGTAAATATACCATCAATCCTAACGTTTCATTAATCGGTGTGGAGCGTAACTTCTTATAATTTTTCCAGTAAGCATCATCGGTAGCATCACCACGAATCAGCTTTTCAGATAGGGCCCGCTCGTAAAGTGATGTCCCCGGATAAAAGGTTAGCGAAAACAAAGTTACTGAAAAAGGTCTTGGTAAAGACGCCACCAATTTAAAGGTATCAACTTGATCTTGTTTCGACTCCCACGGATTGTCAAGTATTATATAATACAGCACCCAACGGAGTTGCCCTTGGTTTATGAAATGATTGATAAGATGGGCCGTCTTAAGCACGCTTGTGTTGCTTTCCCATGTTCGGCCATAAAGCTTGCGAATGCGTTCACTCCCCGTTTGGATACCAATTCTTAGCTCGACAAGACCTGCATCGCACAAGAGCTTAAGTTTTTCCTCGGTCACACTCGGGGTGTCTGCCCCGTGGATTTTAAATGGTAATCCTATGTGTTTTTTGTATTCCCGTACAAAATAACGAATATCGTCCCTCTTCAGCGCCATAAAGCAATCATCCGGAATCACTGCATGAGAAAAGGCAAAATGATTTTTTGCCCATATCAATTCGCGAATTACGTTGTCAAGATTGCGTGCCCTGAAACGCCTGATCTTGGCATCCTTGTGAATGGCCGAATATCTATCGTTGACACAATACGTGCATTTATAAGGACAACCTCTGGTTGGAGAAAGATTATACTCCCCGGCTAAGAGCCGTTTATAAGTTTGGAGACTACTAATACGAGTGATTCCATGTGAGTCTACAATATAATGACTACCGTCAAACGCATAGTCCGGTGAGGGAATGTGAGATATATCCGTTTGCGCTATATATGTCACTGGCAATTGGTTAGGTAACCTTAAGCCTGGAATATTGTCATAAGTCCGATTCTCTCGCAGCCGATTCGCTAAATCGACCACTAAATCTTCTCCTTCGCCCATGCAGACCATATCGGCGTATTCTAAGCATTCGTCAGGCGATACAGTGGCGTGAACACCTCCCCATACAATAGGTATATTAATACGTGACTTGATCTGTATTGTTATCTCCTTGGCTCGATGATATGTTGGGGTTACTACTGATATTCCAATATAGAGGCTTCCTGCAACGAGTTTAGCAATTTCATTATGAATATGGTCGGGAAATATTTGCACCTTCCCCATAGCTGCTTCGCGAGAAACATAACCATTCGCAAAAACGACCACTGTTTGATAACCCGCTCGTTTGAGTACCGCTGAGAGAAATCGTACTCCAAGTGATGGACCATATTGGTCAACAGTTATTAATGTGATCTTTGGTTTTTGGGTCATCAGGTTGTCCTTTTAACTGCTTTAATTCCTTGCAGAAACTCGGGAAATCTTGGAGAGCTGCAGGCGAGTAACTATTCAGTCCCTGACGAACTTCGGCTCCCTGCGAGCACAACCCTTTGATTTCTGGTTTTCGAGACCAGGATCCAGAGGGGGAGGGATTGCATGGTCACACAGGTAGGACAATTTCTTAAGGGCATCTTGAAAAATAGGCGTTTTCACCGATCAAGCGACTCTAACCCATTGATTATAGAAGCGTGCTGTTGACGAGAATCGTATTTTTCAGGGTGCCCTTAAGATGCCTCGTAGGTGACCTAAAAATTGCGGTAACTATTCAGGTACAAGATATTGTGTTTGGCGGCCTACAAAGCACAAGATGTTGTGTTTTCATCGCGTGGAAACGCACGAAAACACCGCATTTTCCACCCATCATCGCACTTAGAAAAGTGTAAGCCTTTGTTTTATATATGAATGGGGTACCTAAATAGTAACGAATTACGTCCTCAGGGCAGAACCACCGATCCGTCAGCCTTCATTTTATTGGTGCCCAGGGACAGAATCGAACTGCCGACACGGGGATTTTCAGTCCCCTGCTCTACCGACTGAGCTACCTGGGCTGAGGGTGAGCGCCCTTCACGCTGCCGCTATCGGAGCTACCGCAAAGGGAGAGGGCCTAATTAAAGCGGGAATGATGAGAAGGCGTCAAGTATGAACTGCTCCGATATCAACGTGAATCCGTGAGATAAAATCCAGGATTTCGGTTAACCCTATGATTTTACTTGGATTTTAAAAGATTGGCCATTTCACCTGCTGGGTGAGTCCAAAAATGAATGAATTTTTCCAT